>NZ_JCAKMX010000001.1:0-287554 GCF_059515825.1 Acinetobacter sp. CY17 | reverse complement strand
TGTCGATTGGCAATGGTGATGACTGGATTAGCCAAGCTGAAGTTAACGATGGCAAAGTTGCGGTGACCGTTGCTTTACCAGCAGATGCACAAGCAGGTGATACTGTTTCAGTGAACGGTGTTGAACATGTAGTGACTGCAGCGGATCTTAGTGCCAAACACGTGATCGTTGATGTTGCAATGGACGCAGCCCAAGGCGCTGAATTTGTAGCGACAGCGACCATCAAAGATGCAGCGGGCAACCTGTCTGCACCAGCGAATGACACAGCAGTGGTCGATCGCCAAGCACCAAGCGCACCAAGCGTGTCGATTGGCAATGGTGATGACTGGATTAGCCAAGCTGAAGTCAAGGATGGCAAAGTTGCGGTGACCGTTGCTTTACCAGCAGATGCACAAGCAGGTGATACTGTTTCAGTGAACGGTGTTGAACACGTAGTGACTGCAGCGGATCTTAGTGCCAAACACGTGATCGTTGATGTTGCAATGGACGCAGCCCAAGGCGCTGAATTTGTAGCGACAGCGACCATCAAAGATGCAGCGGGCAACCAGTCTGCACCAGCGAATGACACAGCAGTGGTCGATCGCCAAGCACCAACATTAACGCTTGAAGTACCTGAGTTAACCAATGACACGACCCCAGCGATTAGCGGTACAGGTGACAAAGGCGAAACAGTTAATGTTGTTATCAAAAATGCTGAAGGTGAAACTGTTGCAGAGCTTGAAACAACTGTCGATGCTCAAGGTAACTGGCGTGTCGATGCACCAGTACTCAAAGATGGTGAATACACAGTTACAGCAAATTCAACAGATGACGCAGGGAATAAAGCTGAAGCTGGTCCATTAAATACCATCATTCATACAGCTGAGCTATTTTTATTAATTGATGTTATAGGTTCGACTAATGACCTTACCCCAACCATTACTGGTAAAACAGATATAGGGAATAAGGTCATTGTTCAAATTCTTGATCAAAGTAAAAATATTGTCGGACAAGGTGAAGCATTTGTTGCAGCAGATGGTAGCTGGAGCTATACATCAGTTGAATTAGCTGAAGGTCATTATTATGTTGATGCCGTTGCAACTAGCATCTCAAATAAAACGACAACAGCAAATCGTGACTTTGAAGTAGATACAACAGCACCAGAATTAACTCTGAACGTGCCTGAATTAACCAATGACACGACCCCAGCGATTAGCGGTACAGGTGACAAAGGCGAAACAGTTAATGTTGTTATCAAAAATGCTGAAGGTGAAACTGTTGCAGAGCTTGAAACAACTGTCGATGCTGAAGGTAACTGGCGTGTTGATGCACCAGTACTCAAAGATGGTGAATACACAGTTACAGCAAATTCAACAGATGACGCAGGTAATAAAGCTGAAGCTGGTCCAAACGCACTCACACTTGATAGTACAGCACCTCAAGCTGAGATTTTGATTGATCCTATAACTGCCGATAACATACTCAATGCTGAAGAGCTTGAAGCGGACACTGTCAAAGTTCAAGGTCAAGTGACTGGCTTAAAAGATGGTGAAACAGCCCAAAGCATCAAAGTGACAGTGAATGGTCAACTTGTCGACGCTCAAGTGACGCCAGAAGGTGTATGGACCGCGATAGTACCAAGCGAGAACTTAGCAACAGCTAAGAACCCGATCATCGTTGAAGCCGTAGTCGTTGATCCTGCAGGTAATACTGCTCAGATCAGCAAAACAGCTGAGATCGTTGTAGATCGCCAAGCACCAAGCGCACCAAGCGTGTCGATTGGCAATGGTGATGACTGGATTAGCCAAGCTGAAGTCAAGGATGGCAAAGTTGCGGTGACCGTTGCTTTACCAGCAGATGCACAAGCAGGTGATACTGTTTCAGTGAACGGTGTTGAACACGTAGTGACTGCAGCGGATCTTAGTGCCAAACACGTGATCGTTGATGTTGCAATGGACGCAGCCCAAGGCGCTGAATTTGTAGCGACAGCTACCATCAAAGATGCAGCGGGCAACCAGTCTGCACCAGGCAAGGATCAAGCGGTTGTAGATACTCAGATTGCTTCAGCAGATGCCGTACATACGATTACTTCAATCGAAGGTGCGGATTTTGTTGTGAATGCAGATGAGTTAATGGATGGCTATGTAACCGTTACCGGTCAAGTCGCTTTAACACAAGGTGATTTAATCTCAGCTATTGAGTTAACGTTTACTGTTGCAGATCAAACTTATACAGTGAAACTCAATGCAGCTGATGACAACATTACTATTTTAAGTGATGGCTCTTGGACAGCGAATGTTGCAAATGATCTTATTGGATTAATTGATGGTCCTGCAGAGTTAACAGCCTATGCAACCGTTTACGATGCGGCAGGTAATACAGCGCTTGTGCAATCAAATACACAGAAATTTGATATCTCTGTAGGTTTGGCATTACCAGATGAACAAGCCTTTGACACTAAGCTTGAAGCTGATATAGCGCCAGTCATTAAAGTTGAATCATCACAGTTCTTGAATTTACTCGCTATCGATGACTCAATGAACGATGATATTCAGCAAGGTACAGTATTCACCATTGGTGATGCTACCAAACCAGCGCAAAGCTCAGATTCAATTGGCGCTGTAACTGTCTCCTTTAAGAGTGAGTCGTTATTAACAGTTGCTAAAGCCTATGGTGTGATTGTACAAAAACAAAACCCAGCTACAGGGGCATGGGAGATCTTTATGTCTGCGCCACTGGGTGGTGAAGGTGTAGTGGCATCCTTAGGGACACAATATGCACTTGGCGCAATTGATAACGGTACACATACATTAAGCTTCTATGGTTTACCTGAGGGTGAATACCGTGTGAGTACGTATGCCGATGAGAGCGCTTTAACTGAATTATTAACGGATATTGAGTTAGGTAATTTGGGGGCTGAAGGCACATTATTAGGTTCACAAAGTCAACAAGCTTTACTTGATACAGTTTCTAACTTACTCGGTGCCAAGAGCCCATCAACGCAAGGTCTGGTTGACCTACTAGGTGCAGTTCTTGGTGCAGCAAATGTTTTAACTAGTCCAGTATCGGTATTGCTGAATGCCTTGCTTAATCTACCTGTCATTAACGAAGTGGTTGGCTTGGTTGATAAACTTGTAGATAGCGTCGTCGCACCTTTAGTGTCGAATACCTTATCATTGCTTGAAAATATGACGGTGGAAGTTTCACATACAGAGTATTTCTATGCACCAGGTACAGTAAATGACAACGTGCTAGACAATGACTTTGGTGGTGCTGCTGATTTACAGGTAACGCATATTGCTAACCATTTGTTAGACGAAACAAAAAATCAAAATCTAACAGTAGACCCAAGTGTAGAAACCGGTACTCAAATTGTAGGTAAACATGGTGTACTCACGATTTGGTCAAATGGTGAATATAGTTATCAAGTCAACCCAACAGTGACACAGTCGGGTAAAACAGATGTATTTAGTTATACCGTGACCAATGGTAAAAATGTTCAAGAAAATGTGACCTTAACCATTGATATTAATGGCGGGGAACAAAGCAGCATTGAGGCAGTAAATGATGCTGTTGATCTAACTTTAATGGTAGATCCGACGGTTTCTGAACAAGCGCTGGCAAGTAAGAGTATTGTCAACGTGGCATATGTAGGCTTAGGTAGCGTTTTAGACCTAGGTGCAGTCAAACCTGAAAACCGTTTTGAAGTGAATGTTGCAGCGGATACCAAGCGTGAGATTACCTTTAAGGCACAAACAGGTGGTATACAACTGCTGGCTGACTTCGATCTATTTATTTATAAATGGAATGCTGAATTTGAACAATATGAGCTGTTTAGCCAAGAAGAAAGCTGGTTTGGTGCGGCATTACTTGGTGGTGTGTCTGATGAGTTAACTTATACCTTAGAAGAAGGTCAATATATTGCTTTATTAGAACCAACTCGTGGTGTCAACGTACTGTTTGGTTATACCTTAGAAACCACACAAGACTTGTTACTTGATTATGCCAACCCAATTGCAGTTGCAGGTCAGGCACAAGGCAACGTGATTAAGGACCTAAATTTAGAGGAAGGTTCAGCAGATTATGTGTTACCAACCACTTATGTCACGATGGTCAATGGACAAGTTGTACAGACGGATCAGTTGTCAGAGCTAACCATCATTGAAGGTAAATACGGTACTTTAACTATTTCTGCCAATGGGGATTACACTTATACCGCCTATAGCACCAAGAACTTTAACTATGGTGATGTAGATAGTTTTGAGTACACTATTTTTGATCCAACTTTGGGAACCAGCAGCACTGCAAAACTCAATGTGACTTTAGATTATATACCACGTAATCAAGATGTGGACACTGTAATTGCGGAGTTAACCATTGACCCAGGTGTAACGGAATATCCGAAAGTCAATGTCGCTAACCCAATTACCAATGGCGAAAATAAAACCACAGCATTTGGTGTGGCAGGTATTGGCTTAGGTAGTGTGGTTGATGCGAGTGTGATTGGCACTAACAAAGGCTTAAACATTACCGTAAAACAAGGTCAAATCGTGGATATGACCTTTAGTGCCACGGGTAGTTCAGTCGTCGGCTTAGGCAATGTATCTGACTTAGTCATCTACAAGAAAAACCCAACTACGGGTCAATATGAAATGTATCATGTCAATGAAAGTTTCTTAATTGTACCGTTGGCTGTATTAGGTATTCCGTTGGGTGGTATTCACAATGATCCTGAAACGGTGACTTTTGTTGAGGGTGAGTATGTGGCTTACCTGACGACAGGTGGAGTAAGTGTAGCGGGTGGTTCAACCTTAACAGCCGACAACATGACCGTATATGACTATAATCAAGTGAAAACATACCAAGGTGGTATTAGTGATGAGCTTGGTTTGAGCCCAGAATTTGCAGTAAGCACTGTAGATGGCCAAGACATGACGCCTGCAGGGGTTGTGGTAAAAGGCGATTACGGCACGATTACCGTTTATTCGGATGGTAGCTATAAATATGTTGTAGATAATACAGCAGTACCACCTAACTACGGTAAAGTGGACACCTTTAGCTATGTCATCAAAAACTTAGTGACGGGTGAAAGCGAAGTTGCCATCTTAAATGTCAAGTTAGGTACGGTTGATGCTAAGGCAGATACTGTAGATGCTGCAGGACAAGAGTTGTATACCACAGCTGTAATGATCAATAAGGTCAATGACGAAGCTGTTATATTTGACAAGTCTAGTGATATTACAGCCAATAAAAATGCAATTGGTCCAACCAACTCGAGTGGCGTTAAAATTACAGAAACCTTCAATATTCTAGCAAGTGATACAAATGCGAAGAGTATTGAACTGAGCTTGCAAACTTTAACTGAGATTTCAGGCTATGACGTCAAAGTCATTTACTCGATTATTCGTGTAAAAGATGAGTTGGGTAACACGATCAATGAAGTTGTGAAACAAGCGACAGTGACGGGTGAAACAACAGCAATTGCAACGGCAGAGTTGCATAATTTGGCTGCAGGTCAGTACCAAGTGGTATTAGAAGTACCAGGTCGTACATGGACACGTCAAAGCTATGGTTATGACATTAAAGTCAAAGAAGCCTATGTTGACCAATGGAGCACTGATCCAGAGGAAAACTATACTGAGCATCAGGTGAATGGTAACTTCCTTGCCAATGATATGTTGATGGAAGATTTGCTTGAGCAAACCATTGTTAAGTTTGGCAATAAAGTATTAGGTCTTGACGCTGCGCCTGATGCTAAAGAACCATCTCAAGAAATTGTAGTATTGGGGCAATACGGTAGCTTAACGGTGCGTGCTGATGGTAGTTACACCTATACGCCAAATGGTAAAGGTGGTGGTAAAGACATCTTTGTTTACGAAATCGTATCACCAACAGGTGAATCCGATAAAGCCACCATTGAAATCAATGTGGGTAAAAACGTACTGGGATCATCAAAGGCAGATATCGTAGAAAGTGGTGCAGCCAATGATATCTTTACGATGGGCGCTGGTAGCGACACGGTAATCTTTGATTTACTCGATCGTCAAGATGCGGTTGGTGGCAATGGTCTAGACACTTGGCAAGATTTCGAGTTAGGTAAAGGTGGTGATCAGATTGATGTTTCGGCATTGCTTGATCAATACAACTCAACTCTTAACCTTGGCAACTTTGTTAGCGTGACACAACAGGGCAAAGATACTGTGATTTCGATTGACCGTGATGGTAAACAATTCGAAGCTGATGGCAGTGTGAAGAAAGATCAATTTACTGATACTCAGTTGTTGATTCTAAAAGACACCACAGTCAGTCTTGATGAGTTAATCACAAACAACCAAATCCTTTACTAAGACCGAGGTCAAGGAAGCAGCATGCTGCTTCCTTGCTTAACTTTAACTTGCAAGATAGAGCGAGAATCTTACATGAAAAATATGTTACTAGGTCTAGGATTAGCCAGTATCAGTGTTGCCAGCTATGCTGAATTGCCACAGCAATTAAAAGGTCGCTATGCCTTAAATTGTCAGATGGAGCAAGCAGCGGAGTTGTCTTATATTCTAGGTGATCGAACCTTAGTGCGTTTGGTTGAAGGTTTAGCTACACCACATGTTTCTGTAGAGAAATCCTTACGTCAAGTACCTGAAAATTATCAAAAACTGCAAGTACAAAACTATGGTAAAGAACAAGTCACCTTTTATGGATTTGAGCAGCAGCATTATGCTTTTGTTGAGTCAAAACGATTATTCAGCTTTTTAAGACCTGACAATAAAGTGTTATTAAAGCAATGCTTATAAGCTGTTAAGCGTTGTGAAAAGAAGCGATTTTCTAAGGAAAGTCGCTTTTTTTTGGTTAAAATAGGCCACAAAGATTGTTTAAGATCAGTGCTATGTTTACATTAGCTGCGTCAGTACGCTATGAAGAAGAGATTAAAAAAAGTCGTTTTGAAGCGATTGCTGTACCTGTAGAAAGTGAGCAGGAAGTGAAAGATTTTTTAGACGCGGTTAAGGACCCAAGTACCACGCATCAATGTTGGGCATGGAAAATTGGCGTAAATGTGCGTTTTAATGATGATGGTGAACCTTCAGGCACAGCAGGGCGTCCTATTTTGGCCACCATTGAAGGCAATGATTTGACCAATGTATTGGTTTTGGTCAATCGTTGGTATGGTGGCATAAAACTCGGCACAGGGGGCTTGGTACGTGCTTATGGAGGCTGTGCAGGGCAATGTTTGCTACACGCAGAAAAAATTGAGCTAATTGAAAAAAAACACATTGCATTTGCCTGCCAATTTAATGAATGGGCGATTTTGCAGTATGAGTTGAAACAACAGCAGATTGAGTATCAAGAAGAATATACCGCCACAGGTGTAGCAATTCAGGCACGTTTACAAGTCCATCAAATTGAGCCTTTAAAAATTAAAATACAAGATGTCACACGCGGTCGTGAAGTGATGAAAATCATTGAGGACACAGCCCATGACTGAGATTGATCCATTACTTAAATACCGGGAACAACACAAGCAACGTTTAAATTATATGCCATGGCTGTATTATTCTTTAAAACCTAAACATCGGGCGTGGGCTGAAGCGTGGCAGCAAGAATACCAAGACTATTTAATGCAAATGGAAACGGTACACATTGGTAAAAACTGTTTTATCTCGCCGCTAGCACATATTTTTGCTGAGCGTGGTCGTGACATTGTGATTGGAGACAATACGTTTATTGCCGCCGATTGCACCTTACATGGCCCACTTGAGATTGGTCGTGAAGTTGCGATCAACCATCACTGTATTTTAGATGGCGGACGTGTTGGTATTAAGCTGCATGACCAAGTCCGTATGGCGGCATATTGTCATTTATATGCTTTTGATCATGGCATGGACTTAGATATGCCCATTTATCAACAGCCAGTACGCTCGCAAGGCATTGAAATTGGTCGTGATGTTTGGCTAGGCGCGCATGTTGGTATTAAAGATGGGGTAAACATTGCTGAACAAGCGATTGTAGGAATGAACAGTATGGTCACCAAAGATGTCGGGGCACGTGAAATTGTGGCAGGTAATCCAGCCCGTTTGATTCGTTATCGTGAATAAAACGCCATAGGTAAATAAAATATGTTAATTTAAGGGCAACAATTAAAAACATCCGCCACAAAAACATGCGAAGAGAGGCGAACATGAAACGCGTTATTGCCTGTATCGATTCATCACCCTGTGTCAATGCATTAGCTGATGCTGCAGCTTGGGTTGCCAAGCAAACCGGTCGCGAATTGGTCTTATTACAAGTTCTAGATTACTATCCAGCCAGTTACCATTTAGGTGAAATTAGTGGCGTCATTGGTTTTGAAAGTAATGCCATGTTACTCAAAGAGTTAGGAGAGCTTGAAGAAAAGCAAAGTGAATTGGCATTGAGCTATAGCAATAATTTACTCAAACATATTTCAGATTTAATTGCCTTTAAACATGGCATTAAAACCACGCATATTCAGGAAAAAGGTGATTTTTTAGAACAAAGCTTTAATGTATTACGCGAAGATGATTTCGTGTTAATTGGGCGGGTAGGTGAACGTGCTGCAGAAAAAAATAAGATCTTAGGCGGCAATGTTGAAAACTTTATTCGTGGTGCGCGCTGTGCCGTGATGACCGTGGGTGAAACATTTAAGCCACCGACACGTTTTATTTTTGCCTATGAATACTCGCCGACCTGCCTACAAATGATGAAACGCGTGGCAGAGAGTGATTTACTACGCACGCTACAATGCCATTTACTCTATGTTGGAGATCACCCAGAAATTCTCACCGAACCGAGTCAGTATTTACGTGAGCAAGGCTTAGATGTGGTGGTGGAATACCGTTATGGCGATGTGTCAGAAAATATTTTGGCGTATCAACAGCAACATGGCATTCAACTGATTTTATTGGGGGCCTTTAGTCACAGTAAAATTCATCAATTTTTCTTAGGTAGTATTACCACCAGTATTTTTAGGAACAGTAAAGTCCCATTGCTCGTGGTCAAATAAGCTGCTATAACTTTAAGATAGGGAAAAGTTATCCCAAAGTTATCCGCATTAATTGTGGATAACTTCGTGGATAATATTGTTAAATAGATGAAAAATATAACAAAAAACCAATAGGTTACTTTTTAATCTTATTTTACAATAGCTAAGGCAAAACCATCATGACCCTTTGAACCTACAGTTTGTAAAGCGGTACAAGAGAGAATTTTTGGATGATTTTGCATCAGGCTAAACATATCACGTAAGCCTTCAATACTTGGTTTTTTGTTATTTTCATCTAACAAAGCACCCGCACGAATCACGTTGTCTAAGAAAATCACGGTACCAGAATGTGAACGGGCTAAGCACAGTTCTAAATACTCTGGGTAACTTTGTTTATCAGCATCAATAAAGATAAAGTCAAAGGCTTCAGTGTCTTCAGGTAGGGCACGTAAGATATCCGCAGCACGACCACATTTAAGTTCAACCGTTGGTTTTAAATTGGCACGATCAATGTTTTCTTGACCCATTGCAGCATGGGTATCACGTCCTTCCATGGTTAAGATGTAGCCATCTTCAGGTAAAGCACGTGCCAGCCACACCGTACTGTAGGCGGCAAAAGTACCCAATTCCAACACGCGTTTGCAGTTGTTCATTTGAATCAACATTTGCAATAACATGCCTTGGTTGGCAGCAACTGCTAAATGATCTGGAAAACCATGCGCGGCGGTATTTTCTAAGGTTTGGGTTAAAATTGGGTCTTCAGGAATTAAATGTGATTCGATATATTGGTCGAGTTCAGTCCACATTTGTTGCATAGTCAGGGTCATCGTATCAATCATGCATGCATTTTAAACTTTTCCATCTAGAGTGCAATTTTTAAGAGGATGGTTGGGTAAATCTTAAGCAATAAAAAAGAGGTCATCGACCTCTTTAAAAATCACTATTGTAATTACACATCGAACTGTGGCGACTTAAATCGGGCCCCCAAGTACGGAAACCTTGGGTATCAATATGAATTTGTCCAGAGGAATACAGCCCTAAGCCCATATTAAAGCTTTGGCCATGCTGGCTCCAAAATTGACACAGTTTAAACTTAGTGGCTTCAATAAAGGCGTAATCTTCCGCGCGCGGATACTGTGGCCCAATTCGAAAATCAATCGCTGAGTTAAATAAATGCCGTGACGAGCTGGCGCCACCTGCGCATTTATTTAAGGTGAGATCACGATATACCGAAGTCACTTCAAAATCTGTTAGCACTTTAGAGGCCACTAAGTATTTAAACACCCGTAAGGTCGGGATTTGGTTATTCCAAAGTTCACGCGTGGGCACCATATACTCAGCACGCCCACACTTTTGCCAATCACGTGCAGTACGTAATAACTCATGCATGGGGATAATATTACCCACCTGATGACGCTGTAAAAATTGATCATAATCACGTGCTAAGCTTAAGTTATAGCTGACACTACTCCAATTATGATAAGAGTTAGGAATCACTTTGGGGGGAATAGGACGCTCAATAATAATTTTTTCACGCGGAATATAAATGCGTTTCCCGTCGCTGGTGGTGATCCCTTTTTTAGGACTCGCGCTACAACCAAGAATAACAAAAGGCACAATAGCGACCGCCAGTGCAGCCTTAACAAAATGCTTCATTCGGCAATTTTAATGATTATGAGTGTGAGCTTAAGTGTAATGCAAATTAAAGTGTAACAGCGCAAGTAATTGCAATGAAATGTGTAGTTTACGTATAAAAAAAGACCAGATTAACTGGTCTTTTTTACACAATACTTATTTTTCTAAATATTGTAATTTGTCTGCTTTACCGTTCCATTCTTCACGGTCAGCGGGTTGATCGCCAATTTGCGTGATATTTGGCCAAGTTTGTGACAATTCAGCGTTGAGCTCAATAAATACTTCCTGACCTTCTGGCAGTTCATCCTCAGAGAAAATTGCATTGGCAGGGCATTCTGGTTCACATAATGCGCAGTCGATACATTCATCTGGGTTAATAACCAAGAAGTTTGGACCTTCGTAGAAACAGTCAACAGGACAAACTTCAACGCAGTCTTGATATTTACATTTAATACAGTTTTCAGTGACAACAAAGGTCATGGCGACAGCTACCTAAAAAATATGCTTCGAATAACTAAGGTGTATTTTAGGCAAAAAACTCCTGAACTAACAATTCCTTTTATTGATATTTGTTATATATCCGGCTGCTTAGATTAATAAAGCTTAAAATTTGCTTAAAAAAAGCACAAAAAAGACAATCCGAAGATTGTCCTTTTTAAAATAATTGAATTTAAATGAGAATTACTCTGATTTAAGTAAGGATTTTAAAGCATAAAGTTGTTCTAGCGCTTGGCGTGGGCTGAGGTCATCCACATCAATTTCAGCTAAAGCAGCTAAGGTGGCAGATGGCTTAACGACTTCGACCACTCGCTCTAGCACTTGAGGCGTGTTCAATAAATCTGCTTGTGGTAATACAGTAGCATGACGCTGTTGTTGTTTTTCCAAGAGACTTAAACGTTGTTGTGCATCAATAATCACATGCTGTGGAATACCCGCAAGTTTAGCCACTTGTAAACCATGACTTTGACTGGCAGGGCCATGCTGCACTTTATGGAGTAAAATTAAGTTGCCATTGAGTTCTTTGGCCGTGACATGGTAATTGTCAATTGCCGTCTCTTGGCCTAATTCAGTGAGCTCGAAATAATGCGTGGCAAATAGACAGAGGCATTGAATACGTTGAGTTAAATCGAGCACACAGGCCCAAGCGAGAGACAAACCATCATAAGTACTGGTGCCACGACCAACCTCATCCATCAACACTAAAGATTGGTTGGTGGCATGATGTAAAATTTGTGAAGTTTCCGTCATTTCTACCATAAAGGTGGATTTACCCGTTGATAAGTCATCGGCTGAACCAATACGGGTAAAGATGCGATCAATTGGACCTAAAGTTGCTGCTTGTGCCGGCACATAAGAGCCGCAATAACCAAGCAGCGCAATTAATGCAGTTTGGCGCATAAATGTGGATTTACCGCCCATGTTGGGTCCGGTAATAATGGCCATACGATGGTTATAGTCTAGGCTGGTATCGTTAGGTGTAAAAGCGGCTTTACTTAAAGCTTCGACCACAGGATGACGACCGGCAATAATTTTGACTCCTACTTCAGGAGAAAATTCAGGCCGTGACCAATGGCGTAAACGCGCTTGATGGGCAAAGTTGCTAATTAAATCCAGCTGCGCAATGGCGCTGCTCATCATTTGCAAACTGCCAATATCTGCTCGAAGTTCTTCCAGCAAGGCTTCAAATAGCATTTTTTCCCGTGCTAAAGCACGTGATTCGCTGGATAAGACTTTATCTTCAAAGGCTTTCAGTTCTGGAGTGATATAGCGCTCAGCATTTTTAAGGGTTTGACGACGGATATAATGCTCAGGTGCTTGTTCTGCTTGGGCGCGGGTCAATTCAATATAATAGCCACTCACGCGGTTATAGCCGATTTTAAGCGTATTAATGCCCGTGTTTTGGCGTTCTTGAATTTCAAGATTAATGAGGAACTGCCCAGCATGATCACGAATTTGGCGCAGCTCATCCAGTTCGGCATCAAACCCCTCGGCAATGACGTTACCGTCACGTAATAACACTGGTGGATTTTCGACAATTGCCGCCATTAACTGTTGATATAAATCGTTAAAATCGCCCAATTCATGATTCAGCTGTGTCACTAGGTCAGAATGCTCACTAAGGCGTTGAATACTGTGACGCAACTCTGGAATTTGTGCACAAGCTTGGCGTAATTGCACCAAATCGCGTGGACGCGCTGTACCTAAAGCAACACGGCTCAAAACGCGTTCGATATCACCAATATCTTTGAGGACTAAACGCAGAGGCGCTTCAAAATAACCCTCGACACAGGCTTGAATCGCATCTAAACGTGCATCTAAAATTTTGCTGTCACGCATCGGTTGCATCAGTGTGCGATGCAGTAAACGTGCCCCCATGGCAGTTTGGCAGTCATTGACCAAATCAAACAGGGAAGTGCCATGCTCGAATAATGGCTCAACCAATTCTAAATTGCGCCGTGTGACGGGATCTAAGGCAATAAAATCAGAACTTTGTTCCAGCTGAATACTACGAATATGCGGTAATGCCGTTTTTTGGGTGTCTTTGGCATAATGAATTAAAGCCGCCGCTGCCGCTTTGGCTAGCGGTAAATGGTCAATTCCAAAACCAGATAAAGTGCTCACCGCAAACTGATCACATAAAGTTTTTTGGGCATTGTTTAAGTTAAAGTCTACGTTTGGACGTTTAGATACCGGACATTCTAATTGTTTTTTTAAGTTTTCAATCAGTTCTAAGTCAGCAAAATCTTCATCAATCACAATTTCGCTTGGCATTAAACGTGCCAGTTCAATGGCTAAATGTTCAGGCTGAAACTCGAGTTGTTGAACTTTAAAAATACCTGCACTTAAATCCAGTAACGCAATCCCAATTTGTTTTTGTTGTAAGCATAGCGCGACTAAATTAGAGGATTGATGACTATTGAGGAGTGCATCATCGGTTAAGGTGCCGGGCGTTAAAATACGCACCACTTGACGATCAACAGGGCCTTTGCCTGTGACTTCACCCACTTGTTCGCAAATGGCGACCGTGACGCCTTTTTTGACCAAACGCGCCAAATAACCTTCTGCAGAATGATACGGCACACCTGCCATAGGAATTGGATCGCCATTGACCTTGCCACGGTGAGTTAAGGTAATCCCTAATAGTTTTGCTGCTTGCTGCGCATCTTCAAAAAATAGCTCATAAAAGTCGCCCATGCGATAAAACAGCAATGAATCTTGATGTTGGAGTTTGACTTTAAAATATTGCTGCATCATCGGGGTAAGCGAAGATAAATTAGCAATTGCTGCTGCGCTGGAGCTACTCATAGATCAAAAAGCCTGAATGAAAGTCAAAAGGTCATAACGTAAGGGGTTAGTTTAGCAAAAATTAAAAACTGCTCAAAATGAATCATTGTGCGTTACGCGTCTGTAATTTATCAGCAGCAGCGCACTATGAAGCGCTATAATAAGCCAATCGAGATAGGTAGGTTTTCATGACACAGCAGACGCTTTGGTTGATTGATGCAGCTTTGAGGGTACAAGATTCAGATTCACTTTACGTAATGCCGCATGTATTAAAGCGCATGCAAGTGGGTGACGTGGTGGCAATTAAAAATCTCAGAGAGTTTGATCAGGCAACTCAAACATCGTCTCTGGACATTCAAGCGCTAGGTTCTATTCAAGACAAAAGCAGTCAAAGCATTACCATCACTTGGCAGAACAATTTTACAACCAAAACCTGGTATCATTATATTAATCAGGCCAAGATTTGGCCAGTTCAAGCCACACATTGGATGAATCAAGCCTTAATTGACTTTGTGTTGCAGGATAAACCGCAAAATACGGCAGCCTTTTTAAACGCTGCGTATTGGCAGCAACCCAGTTTAGACTTACGTTTTGAATGGACCGAGTTTTATCAAGCCCTGGCCACAGCTTTACTCAACTATCAAAATAAACGTCAGTCGCTGTTGGCATTTGTGTTGCAATTGGCACAGCGCTATCAACTGAGCTATTTACTGGGTAAAAATTTAACCGATATTTGCCCATTTACCGTGCTCGGTATGTTTAACCGTGGCATCACTTGTCAAAAACGTCATGCTATTGCTCAAGATTTAGCAGATTTTTTTAATATTAAGCGTGCTGCACCGCTCAGCTTTGATGGTATTCCTATTTTAAATAACCAAAGTTCATGTTTTTTTGCTGTGAATAAAAGTAATTACAATCAGGATATTGAACAACTGTGGCAGTTTTTTGCTATTGCGCATGCCTATGCCAAGCAGCCCACAGCCAGCTTAAAACAACAGTTTATTCAGCACTATGATCATGTCAGTCAGCAACATGCTGTGGGCTGGAATTTGAGCATGGGCTTGTTTTGGCTAGCACCTGAATTTTTTGTCAGTTTAGACAGCCAATCGCAGCAATATATTCAAGATGATTTACAATTGAGCATTGCCAAACATGGCAGTAAAGGGCGCTGTAATGCTGATGATTATTTAGAGCTGTTGTATCACTTACAGCATCATTTTCAAACACCCTATAGTTTGCCGCGTAATTTCCCACAACTGGCTTTATATGCTTGGGAGCAATTAGGCGGCTTAAAAAGTTTGGCCAATGATAATGATCAAGACTTAAGTCAAGTGGAGAACTATTTGCAAGATTTACCTGTGCAAAATTATAGCCTTGCACATATTATAGATGAAGGTTGTTTTTTAAGCCTAGAGAGGCTAAGTCAACTCCAGCAGCGTGTGCTGAATAAGAAAAACTTAATTTTACAAGGTGCTAGTGGTACAGGTAAAACGTGGCTCGCCAAGCGTTTAGCGTATGCATTGGTGGGACACAAGGCACAAGGTCATGTCTGTGTGATGCAGTTTCATGCCAATACCAGTTATGAGGATTTTATTCGTGGTTGGCGTCCCTTGGCCAATTCACAAGGGCAACATGAGTTACAATTGGTAGATGGCCCTTTTTTACAGCTCATTCATCAGGCGCAACGCGCTCCCAATGACCGCTTTGTGATGGTGATTGAGGAAATTAACCGCGGTCAAACCGCACAGATTTTTGGTGAAATGCTCACCCTATTAGAAAGTTCTAAACGGCATCCTCAAGAGGCGCTTAGTCTGACTTACGCCAAAGCACAGGAAAAAATTTATATTCCAGAGAATCTGTATGTGATTGCCACCATGAACCATGCAGATCGCAGTTTAACCGCTTTAGATTTTGCCCTAAGACGCCGTTTTGCCTTTGCGACTTTAACACCAAGTTTTAATCAACAGTGGTTAGAGTACAGCGCTCAATATGGCTTAAGTATGAGCTTATTGGCACATATTCAACGTAGCATGCAACAGCTGAATCAGGACATTGCAGAACAGCCTTATTTAGGCTCTGCCTTTGTAATTGGGCAGAGCTATTTTACCCCACGGCAGCCTATTCGCGATGAAAGAAGTTGGTATCAAGATATTATTGAGGCGGAAATTTTACCGCTGTTAGAACAATATTATGCTGAAGATGCTGCACAGCTTGCTGCATGGCAACAGCAGCTCTTGGATCTGCCTCAATGAAGCATTATGCAGGAATTCCGATAGCCAATATTTGGCTACTGATGTTGTATGCCTCGGATTTTAATTTAAGTCAAACACGACAAGCCATACAAAGCCTTTCCTATCACAGTGCTGATGCCGCTTTGATCAGCTGGTTTACCGATCTACTCGAGCAATATTTGCAGCAGCCTAATGCTGCTTATGTGACTCAGCAACAGGCTGTCTCCTATATTCGCGGTAAGGTGGATGTACGCCAAACCTATCAACGGCAAAGTCTGCAACAGGGTAAGGTCTATTGTCAGTATCAGCAGTTCAGTGTGAATCATCCGCTGCATCAATATCTTTTGCAGGCCGTGCATGCTGTGTTAAAACGTAGTCCAGCACGCTTAAGCACACGTTTAAGGCGTTGCCAGCGACAACTCCATGCCATGGGCATCCAACTGCCAGCACAGCCGATTACACCACCTAAAGCTCAATTGCACGCACCATGCCAACAACTGCTGGTATTGGCAAAATTACTGCAAGAATTTGCCATTCCATCTACTGACTTAGGCCCTGAGCAATTACAACAGCCACAGACCAGTCATGCGCATTGGCTGCGTCGTTTATTTGAAAAAGCGATGGCAGGCTTTTATAAAAAATATTTGCCTAAAGACTGGCAAGTCTTACATGGTGTGATTTTAAGATGGCCACAGGAGTTCATACATGCGGCCTTACCCCACATGCAAAGTGATATTATTTTACGCCATTCACAGGGGACATGTATTTTAATTGATACCAAATTTACTCAAATTTTTCAGCAAGGCTATTATAAAAAACAAGATTTATTTAAAAGTCAGCATATTTATCAGTTATATACTTATTTACGTTCGCAGGAATATCAGGGCAGTCGTTTTCGATTTAGCCAAGGGATTTTGCTGTATCCTAGCGTGGGACAAGTCATTCAAGCTGATGTGCACTTGCAGCATTATCCCATTGGTTTTTATAGCGTTGATTTAACTCAAACCCACACTCAGATTGAACAGCAACTCCTCGGCTTTATAAGCGCAGCAAAGCATACTGATTACGACCGTATTTCTTGGCCTGATATAACGCTTGATCCGCTTGCATAATGAGATCTGACAGCTGATGATGACGCTGTGGGATGGTGCTAATCACCCCGATACTGACGGTAATATGGTCACCAATCAAACTTGTGGGATGAGGTAAGGCTAAGTCATTGACGCGCTGTAACAGGTTTTCGGCAATTTTTTCTGCCTGTAGCGCATCGGTCATCGGGAAAATCAGCATAAATTCTTCGCCGCCATAGCGTGCAGCCAACTCATTGCCACGCGAAGTCATTTGTTTTAACACATGAGCGATGACTTTTAAGCAATTATCGCCTGCCACATGACCAAAGCTATCGTTGTAGTGTTTAAAATAATCAATATCTAACATCATCACCGTCAAAGGGTGTTGATAGCGTAAGGCGCTAAACCATTCCCGAGTAAGGACTTCTTCTAAATAGCGTCGATTAGCAAGATTGGTTAAGGCATCTTGCCGGGACAAAGATTCGAGCAGTTCAGCTTGTTGGCTTAATTTTTGTTGATTGAGCTCAATAATACAGTTTTGCAAATAGTTTTCACGATGTTGACGGTCAATGGCGTAAGCAAGCGCCATCCCTAAAAAACTGCTAAAGGTATAGGTGCGGTTAAACAAAACCCAATCAATATTATAGTTCAGTAATATGCTCACAATCATGGCCATTAAGCCACCTGACCAGCCTGCAATAAAAGCCGTATAAAAGCGTAAACCAACAAAACCGTAAATAATGACTACTGCATACATCATGGCCACATGAAACAGCGCATTACTTTGCACAGGGCCAATGACGGTAATCATTAAAAAGGTCAGCGCTACGGCCAGCATCGCGCCAATGCCAACATAAAGATCAAAGAAATGGCTTAGCCTTGGGATAAAAGATAAGATCCACGCAATAAAAATAATTAGCCCGACCCACGTGTAATAATACATCCACGTGGTACCCACATCATGGCCGAGGCTGATTTTATAAATACCAAAAGTTAAAAAGCTATACAGCGCCAAAATAATGGGGGCACGATAACGAAACTCACGTGCAGCTTCGCGACAATAATGAAGACGATAAAGCGCCTCAATCTGCCAAGGGAAATGCACAAAATTTAAGCCGTTTTGGATCAACTTTTGAATCTGATCATAAGTAAATTGATTTGATCCGGGCAGCTTCATAACCCTAACTCAAAATTAAAAAAAATAAGCAGCATATCCATGATTGTTATTGGTCTAAAGAGATAATGAAAGATGCGGTATTAGCACTTGCAAAATGTGCAAATTGTTGTAGATTAATGTTCAATATATACGATATTTGCTTTTAATAATAGTGGCTTACATTAAACAATGCACAATCAGAATAAAAAATAGACCTTGATTGCAGTTTTTTTATAAGCTGTGATGTGAGTCACTTTTTGTACGAATTGTGAGTGAATTTAATGCAAATTTAAAGTGAATAATCTTAGAAAAAATCAAACATTGATGCCAATAAATGACTCAAAAAATCGACATAAAGGGGAATGACATGACGACCAAATACCATGACGAATTGGAAATTACACCGCACAATGCCTGGTCGCAAAAATTTTGGGATGATTTAATTCCTTTTAAGGATCGCATTAGTCAGCATCCATTTTTTACCAATATGGCTGCAGGTCATCTGACTTTAGAAAGTTTTCGTTATGCTTTACTTAATTTTTATCCTTTAGTGGCGCATTTCCCATCCTATATGTCACTGGCTTTAGCCAAAGCAACCAATTTTTCTGATCCGGGTGTAAATGAGGCGCGTGATTGGCTGATTCAAAACATTAAAGTTGAAGAGCGTCATTTAAATTGGTACCGTGATTGGGCGGCAGGTTTTGGTTTAACTGTCGAAGAGCTAGATAATGTAAAACCGAGTGCTGCGATGAACGCCGTGAACCATTTCTTATGGAGTAACAATAGCCGCGGTAATTTGGCAGAAGCCTTAGCAGCCACCAATTTGGCCATTGAATGGGCAACAGGTGACTGGAGTAGTCGTGTTTACGAAGGTATTCAAACCTACGCCAATCATCCCGAAATTAATATCAATAAACGTACCATTGCGTGGTTACGTGCCCATGCGCATTATGATGATATCCATCCCTATGAGGCTATGGAGCTGATTAAACGTTTAGCCAATCATGATGTGCTGATGCAGCAACAAGCTTTTCATGCAGTCAAAGAGGGCTTGGCATATTACGAACTAGCACTAGATGAATGTCAACGTGTCCATGAACAAAGCCTAAAAAAAGCAGCACAAGCTGAACTTGCTTAGCTGAAAAAAAAGCCGAAGTGATCACTTCGGCTTTTTAATTAAGGTTTATATAAACCTTTTTCGCTTAAATGTAGGCGTAAAATGCGACGCAACTCTAATACTGCCTCAGGGGTTTCCTGAATAGAATGGCTGCCTTTTAAGATTTTCTCTGAACTTGCCCCTTGAAGATGGGCGCTTTGATAAGGCACCACGTCATCATTGATTTTCAATGGATCATCAAGCCCTGTATTGTTGCCTATAATGCTATGAAACGGTAAATCAGGACGCGGCATAATATTTTCAGTGAGTCCAATAAACTTAGACTGATGACTCAAATCACTTGGTCCATTTTGAATCAAACTATGATCAATATGTTTCCAAAGCTCTCTTAAGCTTGGGTCTTCATCAATTAACGCATCACCAATGGCTGTTAAAAAAGCGCCTGGTAATTTAATAATTTTACGTGCGGCTTTGGTAAACCAACGATCGGCAAAATCAGTGCCGCGATGTGGTGTGGCTAAAAAAATGGCGCGGTCAATATTGGGAATCGAATTCATAACCATACGTTGGCGCACAATAGGTAAATTACGATATTGATTCAGTTGCCGTGAATTCATTAAGGCTAAGGTTTGTTGCGTAATATCAGCATTACTCACCAATAGCCGTGAAATAATACCACCCATGCTATGACCAATTAAAACCGCGTCGTTTTTGGCAGCGGCATTATGATCCACTTGCTTAAAGGCTTGGGTGAGCAGGGCATAAATCTGAAAACGACTTTCAATAATTGGCATATTGGTGGAGTAAAACACCTGCCAGACTTGATAATGTTGGCGCAGTACCGGATCACCCATCATATCATTGGTTAAACGTACCCATGCTTCAGGACTGCTGGCCAAACCATGCACCAAGATAATAACTTTCTTTTTAGGATTATACGGCTCGAGCATATATAAATGCGGCATGGTCAGACGATCATCACGATCAATTAAACTTAAATAGGCGGCTTTACCCAAATTATTCTGTGCCAGCCATAAACCATAAGGTGCAGAAAAATTGGCTGCTAATGGATAGGTTTTACGCGCTACTTTCACCGTATCATATTGATAAGGATCAAAAGCCGAAAGTTCAAAATCACTATGATTTAAAATGCGCTCTACGGATTGTATGCCTTTGGGCTGGGCTGTAATAGTGGCAGCCAAATAGCGGGCTGCATGAATATTAGGGTTGACGCCATTTTTATAGGCATAACGCAGTGGATCGATAATATACGGAATCTTGGTGTGTGGTTGATGTTGTTCAGGTAACACCACCGCAAACTCAGATCCAAAACCATCACGACGGGTAATCGAGCGTAAGCCTGAAAAATTTAGGTTATAGGTGGAAATCAGCTGTTCAATGGGCTGATTTTTCAGTTCAGGATAAGCATCAAAATTTAAATGATAACGGCTCTGTCCAACCTGAATAGTATTGGGCATTTGGCTCGGTTTATGGCGCATGGCATAAACGCTCACCATTTTAGCAATCGATTGATTATAAAAATCACGAATTTGCACTTGGCGGTTATCAAAAATCCGATCTTCTGGGCCACGCTCACTTTGGAACATATAGGCATAACTATAACGTAAACTTTTGTCCAGCATGGTGAGCTGTTGATCGAGACAGTTTTGCTGTGCTTGCTGTTTTTGTTGTTGTTTATCTTTGGATTGCACAGTGTTCATAAGGCCACTCTTACATTCAGTGGATTTATCTAATTCAATGGCTTTGGCAAGATAAATTTCACTGGCTGTTGAGAAGAGTTGCTCATCTTGAATTTGTGGAATCTCTTGGAGTTCAGATACACATTGTTCAGGTGTAAGAGTACAGGTTTTAGCTTCACGGCCTGTCATCGACAATACATTGAGACTCGCTTCACTGAGTTGGTTACGTGTTAAGATACTGTCACGCTCATTGGCAATCGTGACATTTAAAGCCTGACTTTTCACGCTGACCACCTGACAGCCAGACACAAAGAGCGTACTTGCTAAACTGAGCAAGAGGAGTTTATTCATAGCATGCTGCAAAATGGAAAATTATTTTTATCATACGTGATCTTAAGCGTTTACAGCATTTAAACTATTCAAAAAAAGACCGCAGTAAGCGGTCTTTTTTCAAATTTTTACATTTATTTGTTCATGACTTGCCACACGTTCCAACGACCTTGTTTTTCAATTTCTTGAATCAGGCGGTCTGCTACAGCGGCTTCTTGTGGATACTTAACTTTATAATTTTTTAAGGTTTGTACCGCATTTTTCTTTTGTTCCATGGCAATGTAGTTATTTGCCGCAGACAGATAGGCTTCTTGTACACCTGCTTGCATGGCTTTATTTAAGTAGGGGATTGCTTCTTTTTGGCCGCCGCCTTCAGATAAAGCAAAGCCAAACCAGAAATTTACCTCTGGGTCATTTGGATTCATACTTAAAATCTTTTGTGCATAATTTAAAGATTTAGTGGTGTAAGCCGAACCTAAATCTAGATTACGACCCATGACTGCTGCTTTAAAAGCACGTAACAGCACGTCAAAAGAGGCATTGGGAGCTGCGGCTAAGGTATCAAGTTGAGCGCTGACTTGCTTAAGTTTATATTCAAAGCCACGGCGCTCTTTACGGTCGCTAAAGCGTGGTGGATAGTGACGGGCTTTGCCTTCCACCATGTTTAAAAAGTCATCAATATCAGTAATGTCAATTTGATTGTCACCTGCCAATGCCGCATAGCTCATACTGCGCGTAGTGCTATTGACCGTTGGAATGATTAACTTATTGGTATCTAAAGTCAGTTTGCGATTTGGATCATCTTGACGATTAACCAGCATTTTGGTCACAGGTTGTTTAGCCGCTGCAATTAAGGCCAATTCAAAATCAGATGGTTTGTCGTAATGGATTGGATTAAGCGGGTAAAAAGGTGCAGAAATTTCAGGTTCTGCAAAAACTGTTGCACTGCCGTTATTATTTTTACTTGCTGTACTCGCGCAACCCACTAGAAGTGAGGCTGCAACAAAAGCACATGCCAATGGCGTTAATTTCATCATGGTGATCCATTCAATTTATTGTAAACATAAGGGTTTAAGCTGTTCGTCAGTCTAAAAAAACTCTGACGAACATGCAAGTCTGACTACATATTGAAACCGAAAAGCTTATTTCGCTAAGGTGCTTTGTGCTTCACATTCACGGCGTACTTCATCAATAATTTTTAGCTCTTCTGCACTAAAGGGTTGGGCATTGGCTGAAGATTTATTAAAGGTCGGATCAAGCAAAGATAAACGTTGGCAGAGCAGGTTCATGCGCTGTTCATTATGTTGAATACGGTCTAATAATACGCGCATTCCTTCGAGCATTGGATCAGTTTGATCTTGAGTCGCAGCATAAGGCTGAAAACCAATGCTTTGTGCATAATCACGACGACGACTTTCTTCATCAGCAGCCTTATCTTTACTAATAAAACGTGCAGGGTTGCCCACTGCCGTGGTTTCGGCAGGTACTGCTTTGGTCACCACCGCATTAGAACCGACTTTGGCATTTTTACCAACCGTGAAGGGCCCCAAAATTTTGGCACCTGCACCCACTACCACACCATCTTCTAAAGTGGGGTGACGTTTGCCTTTATTCCATGTCGTGCCGCCTAAAGTCACACCATGATATAAGGTCACGTCATCGCCAATTTCCGCAGTTTCACCAATCACCACACCCATGCCGTGGTCAATAAAGAAACGACGACCAATTTTAGCGCCTGGGTGAATTTCAATACCTGTGGCAAAACGGCTAAATGACGAGAGGAGGCGTGCTGAACCTTTACACTCTTTTGTCCATAACTCATGCGCCATACGGTGCATAATGAGGGCATGAATACCTGGGTAGGTGGTTAAAACTTCTAACGTATTTCGAGCGGCAGGATCTCGCGCGAATACAGCTTGTATATCTTCTTTGAGCTGTTTAAGCATTAGGACTGATCCTCATGATCTGGGGTAGATTTACCCGATGGTTTCCATGTTCCATGACGCATTGCCTGTACACGGCTAAAAATGCCGCGTAGGAGGTGATATTCCATTTTATCCAATTGTATACGTCCAAAAAGGCGACGCAAGCGTAAAGGCAATAATCGTTTATTATTTGGATCCATAAATTCAATTTCTGCCAGCATTTGTTCTAAATGCGGATAGAATTTATCCATGTCTTTATGGGTCACTAAGGGTTCATCCCAATGCATATGCTGACCATCAATCACTTGCATATCGGCAGTGTCATCGGTTGGCATATTGGCTTGTTCAATGGCTGCCATACGCATTTCATAGCAAATCACTTGAATGGCTTGCGCGACATTGAGCACACCATAATCTGTATTGACAGGAATGGTGACATGATAATTGGCAAGCGCGAGTTCTTCATTGGTTAAACCACGGTCTTCGCGACCAAAAATCACAGCCACTTCTTGTTGCTGCTTTACCACCGCTTGCATGGATTTTTGTGCCGCAGGGCGCGCATCTAGTAAAGGCCAAGGAATGGTGCGGCTACGTGCGCTGGTCCCAAACACAATATGGCAATCTTGAATCGCGTCTTCGAGGGTTTCAACAATTTCAATTTGCTCGATTAAATCGGTTGCACCAGCGGCCAGCGCATCAATATCTGGATGCGGATAGGTTTTGGGTGCAACCAATACCAGTTTGCTTAAACCCATGGTTTTCATAGCACGCAAAGCACTACCAATATTGGCGGGTAAGGTGGTGTTGACCATCACAATACGCACGTGGGAGAGCGTTGCATTGAGTGCGGTATTATCAAATTGGTTCATGTGTGATCCGAAGTTCATTTAAGAATATTGTTGTTGCAGCTGATCGTTATACGCGTCTAAAGCATCTTCAAGACTTTGTTCAGGTGGTGGTGCTGCCACCTGTACCGGTTGACCATATTGCATAGGTGCAGCTTTCGCGGCTTTGGATTTGACTTGGTATTCGACCTGAATACTGTCTTTACCAAAATAATCACGTAATTTTGCGAGCAAATCATCTAAAGGCGCAACTTTCCAATTTACACCTAAGTTTAAATCGGCACGGGCATAGTCATAATCCAATTGCAGCTGCAATGGAATATGCTGACACATATCCACATTGCAAAATGGCAATAAAATTTGCGCCAAATCTTGGCTAAAACTTTGACTGATATGCTCAGGTCGTAATTGAATTTTGAGGCAATTGGCGCGTTTTTGACGAATGTCATTTAAGGCAAAAGCTTTGGTTAAGCGTCCCATTGGACGGTCAAAACCTTCACGTTCGTAAATTTCCCCTTCAATCACCACCACTTTTTCGACTTGCACAATGTCTTTAAAGCGTTGGAAGCGTTCATGGTTACACGACACTTCAATTCGCGCTGTACCATCGTCTAGGGTAATTACCATACGATTTGGGAAATTGGCAACATCTAAGACTAAACCTGCAAAGACAGTGGTGACGCCACGGCGGGTTGGGGTCAGTTCATTGAGTTTACTTGGAATAAAAGCTTTAAGCTCACTGCGATACACATCAATCGGGTGACCGGTTAAATAAAGTCCTAAAGTGTCTTTTTCGCCTTTGAGACGTACTTCATCTGACCATGGCTTTACAGGTTTTGCTGGCTTGCGCTGTACTTCAGCCACTTCACCAAACAAATCCATGATACCCGTTTCGCGGTTTTGACGCGCTTGATCGGCTGCTTGTACTGCTTCAGGGAGCTGCGCCATTAAATCGGCACGTTCCACCCCTAAGCAATCTAAAGCACCAGCACGAATCAGTGCTTCTAAGGTGCGCTTATTAATTTTTTTTAAATCAATGCGATGACAGAAATCAAACAGATCGGTATATGGACCTTGTTGTTGGCGTGATTCAATAACCGATTGCATTGCGGCTTCCCCCACGCCTTTAATCGCCCCTAAACCATAGACGATGGTTTTTTCATCGACAGCATGGAAGTTATACAGTGACATATTGACCGAAGGCGGTAGAACGTCTAGGTTGTTAATACGACAGTCATCAATTAAAAACACGACGTTGTCAGTGTTTTGCATCTCTGAGGTCATTACCGCCGACATAAATTCGGCAGGGTAATGCGCTTTGAGCCATGCGGTTTGATAGGCAACTAAAGCATAGGCCGCGGCATGTGATTTGTTAAAACCATAGCCTGCGAATTTTTCCATATAGTCAAAGATATGGTTGGCGGTATCGCTATCGATATCTTTTTTGGCCGCACCTTCAATAAAGATTTGGCGTTGTTTGACCATTTCTTCGGGTTTTTTCTTACCCATGGCACGGCGTAGTAAATCAGCACCACCTAAGCTATAACCCGCACAAAACTGTGCCGCCTGCATCACCTGTTCTTGATAAACCATAATCCCGTAAGTGGGTTCGAGTACGCTCTCTAAAAGAGGATGTAAGTATTCAAACTCACCACCGTGCATACGATGGATAAAGTCAGGAATCAGATCCATTGGCCCCGGACGATACAGCGATACGAAGGCAATAATTTCTTCAAATTTGCTTGGGCGTGCTTCTTTGAGCATTTTTTTCATGCCCACGGATTCAAACTGGAATACCGCGGTGGTGTTGGCTTCGGCAAACACCGCATAAGCTGCTTTGTCATCGAGTGGAATTAAAGAAATATCCACCGGCTTGCTCATGTCTGAGCGGCGATTAATATGCTGAATGGCATCTTCAATCACGGTTAAGTTACGCAGACCTAAGAAGTCAAACTTGACTAGACCTGCGGATTCGACATCGTCTTTATCAAACTGGGCCACACGGTTGGTACCGTCGGCATCACACATCACGGCAGAATAGTCAGTCAGCTTGGTGGGTGCAATCACCACACCACCAGCATGTTTACCGGTATTACGGGTAATGCCTTCAAGCTTAAGCGCCATTTCCCAAATTTCAGCAGCATCGTCATGATCAGGATTGGATGGATTAGTGACAATGTCTTTCAGCTGGGGTTCGGCGGCAAGTGACTCTTCCAAACTTAAACCCAAAGGTTTAGTTGGAATCATTTTAGAAATACGATCGGCTAGACCATACGATTTACCCAACACCCGTGCCACGTCACGAATCGCACCTTTAGCCGCCATAGTACCAAAAGTCGCAATTTGCGATACCGCATCACGCCCATAAGTACGTGCCACATAATCAATCACGCGGTCACGACCGGCGATACAGAAATCCACGTCAAAGTCGGGCATCGAGACACGTTCTGGGTTTAAGAAACGTTCAAAGAGTAGGTCATAACGCAGTGGGTCAAGGTCGGTAATTTTTAAGCTATAGGCCACCAAAGAACCAGCACCCGAACCACGCCCCGGACCGACCGGCACGCCATTGTTTTTCGACCATTGAATAAAGTCCATCACGATGAGGAAGTAGCCGGGGAAACCCATGGAGTTAATAATATTAATCTCAAAGGCTAAGCGCTCATCATAAGGTTTACGTACTTCAGGCCAATCTTCGCCACGCGTTTCTGGGGGATAGAGGAAGTCGAGTCGCTCTTCTAAACCCTCTTCGGATAAATGCGCAAAGAAGGTATCAATGGTATGACCTTCCGGAATTGGATAATCAGGTAGGTCGTTAAAACCTAAGCGTAGGGTAACGTTACAGCGCCGTGCAATATGGTAGGTGTTTTCAATCGCCGATGGAATATCAGCAAACAGCTCGCTCATTTCGGCTGCGGTTTTAAAATATTGGTCTGGGCTATAGCGTTTAGGACGGCGGTTATCGCCTAGCACATAACCATCGGCAATACACACACGCGCTTCGTGGGCTTCATAATCCTCGGCATGAATAAAGTGCACATCATTATGTGCCACCACACCAATATTATATTTACGCGCCAGTTTGACCGCTTCACTAATAAAATCATCTTCATAAGGACGGTTGGTACGCGTTAAAGCCAAATAGACTCGATCCCCAAATTTGGCAATCCAGTCTTCTAATAAAGGCTCAGCTTTTTGTGGATTGGAAGACACTAACATCTTACCCACATCACTATGCACACCCAGTAATACGATCAGATCTTGTTGTTGTTCTAAAATCCATTGTTTTTGAACACAAGGAATATCGAGCTGTTGGCCTTCGATATAACCACGCGACACCACTTCGGTGAGGTTACGCCAGCCTTTATTGCTCATGGACAACAAGGTCACACGATGCTCGGCATCATTGAGGCGAATTTCTGAACCTAAGATGGGTTTAATGCCTTTGTCCAAGCATTTTTTATAAAATTTAACCGCGGCATGCAAATTGGATAAATCTGTGAGGGCCAAAGCGGGCATCTCATCACTGGCTGCGGCTTTTACAAGCTCTGGCACACGTACAATAGATTCCGTGATTGAAAATTCTGTATGAATACCAAGATGGACAAAGTGCATAGATGAATCCTTGCTAAAACTGTCGTTATTTTATCATGTTCAGCAGCTATTCTTTTAGTCTTGACGCATTTTATGGGTAAAAATAAAGCCCTCATAGTGAGGGCTATGATTTAGGGATGGGTTAACGTAGCTTTGCCAACCATTCACCAGTCATTTGGACAATTTGTACCAAGATCAGCAATACAATCACCGTTAAAATCACCACAGAGGTATCAAAACGCTGATAACCATAAGAAATGGCTAAATCACCAATACCACCTGCACCTACGGCACCGGCCATCGCTGTGGCACCAATTAAACTAATGGTGGCGGTGGTTAAGTTTAAAATGAGTGAACTACGTGCTTCAGGCAGTACAAATTTAAAGATAATTTGCATTGGCGTTGCACCCATGGCTTGCGCTGACTCAATAATCCCGTCATTGACTTCAAGTAATGAGATTTCAATTAAGCGCCCAATGTATGGCCCGATATAAATAGTAAGTGGCACAATTGCGGCCCATGTACCAATCGAACTGCCTACCAAGAACTTGGTTAACGGAATCACCGCAATCAATAGAATAATAAACGGTAACGAACGTAATGCGTTTACAATCGGGTTTAAGCCGTGATAGATAATTTTATTGGGTAAAATCCCTGCAGGACGGGTCAGCAATAAAATAATCGCCTGAATAAAGCCCCAAATACAACCAAACAGCAACGCAAAAAACACCATATGCATGGTTTCTTGCAACGCCGTGACAAATTGGTCAATTGAAAGTGAACTTTTCCAAAATGGCGCAGTAACATCGGTCAGCCAAGCAACAATTAAATCTCTCATGCTTGTACTCCTGCTTGTTCCACTTTCACGCCACGCGCTTGTAAAAACTCAATCGCTTGTTGAATGATACGTTCATCACCCAATAACTGCACAAACATTTGCCCAATCACCGAACCATCAATTTCGGTCATATTGGCAAATAAAATGTTTAAGCTTAAATCAAATTGTTTAATCACTGCTTGTACTACAGTTTCTTGTGCTGAAGTGCCTAAAAATTGCAAACTATAAATACTGTGATGATTTTTATTTTCTAGGTTATTTAAAATATTCACAGGCAAATGCTGCTGCAGCACAGTTTGAATAAAGGTTTTGGTGGTTGGATGTTGCGGTTGGCTAAAGATTGAGAGGGTATTACCCATTTCAATCACTTGACCTTGCTCCATCACCGCCACATGGTCACATACCGATTCAATCACATCCATTTCATGCGTGACCATCACAATAGTAATGCCTTGCTCTTGATTAATCTTTTTCAAGAGTTGTAATACCGATTGCGTGGTTTGTGGGTCAAGTGCAGAAGTGGCTTCATCACAGAGTAAAATTTTAGGATGATTGGCAAGGGCACGCGCAATACCCACACGCTGTTTTTGCCCCCCTGAAAGTTCATCTGGATAAGCATTACGTTTATGTTTAAGGTCAATAAAATCCAGTAATTCTTCTAAACGTTTTTCGCGCTCAGGCTTGCTCCAGCCCAAAAGCTGCATTGGCATTTCAATATTGGCCGCCACGGTCTTGGTTTGCATTAAGTTAAAATGCTGGAAGATCATGCCAATATTGCTACGTTGCTGACGTAATGATTTCGCATCAAGCGCAGTTAAGTCTTGTCCATTGACAATCACTTGGCCTTCACTTGGGCGCTCGAGTAAGTTAATCAAACGGATTAAGGTACTTTTACCTGCACCACTATAGCCAATAATGCCAAAAATACTGCCTTCTGGAATTTCCAAATTAATTTGGTTTAAGGCGCGTAAAGTTTGACCTTTAAGCTGGTAGTGTTTTGAAATGTTTTTAAATTGAATCATATCGTCAACATTTGCCAAAAAAGAAAAAAATAGGCAAATTGCTTTGCCTATTTTATAAAAGCTGATTATAGGACTATTTTACGTCAGCAAAATAGCTCATCGGTTTATTTACATCAATTTTTGTACCACCGAAGTGATCAGCCACATATTTTTTCACTGCTTCTGTGTGATACAGCGTACCAAGTTTTTGCAATAAAGGATCATTTTCACGACCTTCAGCTGTCACCAATAAGTTGACATACAGCTTAGTTGATTGATCTACTGGCTCATAGAATACCGCATCTTTAAGTACGTTTAAGCCACCTTCCATTGCCAAGGTATTACCCAACACAATCGCATCGACTTCACTTTTTACACGTACCGCAGTTGCCATTGGAATGGTTTTTAAAGTGATGTTCTTTGGATTTTCAACTACATCTTTGGTGGTACCTAAGATTGGGCTGAAATCTGATTTAAGTTTAATTAAACCAGCAGTTTGTAATAAAGATAAAGAGCGTGCTTCATTGGCTGCATCGTTAGGAATTGCAATGGTTGCATTAGCAGGGAATTGGTCAATTTTTTTGTATTTATCTGAATAAATACCCATTGGCTCAATATAAGTTGTCGATACAGCAGCCACTTTTTTGTCTGTGGTTTCTGTATTGTACGCCACCATATAGTTATATGATTGGAAGGTATTAACATCAATTTCTTGGTTGGCCACAGCCGTATTCATTGCAACGTAGTCATTGAAGTTTTTCACTTCTAACTTGATGCCAGCAGCTTTGGTTTCAGGCAAAGTCGCGATATAGCGCCATACATCAGCATCCGAGCCTGTAGATGCCATAGTAATGGTTTGTAATTCACCTGGTTTTGCAGCATCTTGTTGCGGCGCTTCAGATTGACCGCAACCCGTTAGGGCAACAGAGGCACCTAAAGCAAGACCGAGAAGCTTTTTCATATGTTCGTCCTGATTAAATTTAACTCAATGTTAAAGCACGCATCTTCGCTTGTGAAGTTTAAATTTTATGCGGATTTAACCTTGCTTAAGTGACAGTGCGGCATTTTAAATCGGTATCAAGAGAGAGTAATGCAACGCATATAAAACCGATTTAAACTGCAACAGCTTTTTTGCATCATAGCAATAAAACGATATTCTATATAGTGGATAAAGAGCTTTTCTTTATCTAATAAAGCGCATAAGAAGTATACAGTATAAATAAAAAAGATTTGGTAAAACAAGAGATTAATAAATTTTGTTTTGTTAAAAAATAACCAATTGTTATTAATGCTTGCTTTATAAGATTTTGTCTGATGAATATCTTAAAAATGAATATAAACATCTTAGAACTTGGGAAATAGGTCATAAAAAATATAAGTTTTTATCGACTAGTCAAAAAATCTAAATATGAGCCAAAACTAATCCTATGAATTCTTACAATTTAATTCAGTATTAATCATGGATATTAAAGATTTACCATATTTAGCTTTAAGCTCCATTGAATGGTTAAGGCTTTAACAGCGCGTCAAATTTTAATGCCTTAAGAGCTTAAATCTTGCTTTTAGCTCATCATAGACTGGCATAACCAATAGTTTTTATTTTGTACAATTAAAACAGGAAGAGCTTATCGCATGACTTACTGTATGACTGCATACGCTGTAGTGCTTGAATTTGGCATATATTTTAACAAAATGGATGGTGTAGAAAATCACTGCGATGAATTTCATAGAAGACATCTTGGTTTAAAGGTCGCTATCCAGTTTTTATAAAAGTAAAGCATAACTTCATCATCTGCACACATTTGGATAAATGGCGCAGGATTAGGCGAGGGGTTTGGATGCTGGAATTCATCTTCTGCTTCTAGTTTAAGGTTGCTTGATATTTGAACGAATTTGATTATTTTCGCATATAAAAATTATATAGTGCTTTTGATAATAGGTTAATTCTAAATGTCAGAAGAATTTTAATTCAACACTAGGACTTAATCAGAGATGAATAGTAAAAATTGTTATTTGACCTTACTTCAAAATTCCTTAAACTTTGCGAATCAAATTGGAGTACAAAATATCAATACTAAATTTATAGATAAAAATTATAGAGATAAACAAGATTTATATAAAATAGAGAATATTGTTAAGGGTGAATTATTTAATTTTATTGAAGATTTTTTTAAATTTCATCCTTATCTAGGTAATATGTGTCTTGATCTTTCAGCAATTACTTTTATGTATTTAAGGGCTAAGGGGTTTAATGTAGAAATGATATTTGGTAATGTAAATATCAATAATTCTCCCGAAGATGAATGGGATACCACTTTTCATTACCTAGAAAATGAGTTCTCTAAAAAAATTAAAAAAGGGGAGCAAGATGTGCATGCTTGGGTTGGATTAGGTGGAGATGTTATTATTGATTATGCATTACCTGAGCGATTATGGAAAAATTATCATTATCCAAAAGAGATTAACTTTCCTATAGGGCATGCTGACTTTTTTGAGCAATCATTGAAAGTAAAATATAAGCCAATGCTTGTAGGTTCTGATTTTTTTAAACAAACCAATAGATATGATCCCTTGGGTGATATTTTTGGATTTAAAGAGCTTTTGAAAAGAAATTTTTGATTAAAAAATAAACAAAAAATTAATTTTTCGCATATAGTTTAATGGTTGATTTATTGATAATTAACTTACCGAATACACGGTAAATTTAAGGAAATAAAAAATGTCAAAACCAGTTAATGCACCAAGCACAACAGGTAATCCTTCAGGTGGGGGGCGTGGTAATAATCCACCACGGAAGTAACTTTACATAATTAAGTCAGAAGGCCATTGATATGTGCCTTCTGATTTATATTGAGTTTTAAACATTAAGTATATGGCATCAAGATCTTTAACAGTTAAGTTGGCGAGAATTGAGTTTGGTGTGATTAAAATCTTGCAGTATATATATATGAACCATAAGCCTGTGATTGAACAATGATTAAAGCATTCTGTATTTTCAAAAAGTTTTTTTGCACCAAGTAATTGATAAAAATGAGTCAGATAGAAAAATGTGTTTTTTCCTTCTTTTAATTTTCTTACAGCATATTTGATTCGTTCGGCTTGATCTTCATTGAGAAAGGAAAAACAATCCTCATCTTTAGGAAATTTTTTCTTTGTATCAAAAGATATACCTAATTTTTTATTTGCTTCAATACATGAAAGTACTTTGACTAGATTCCAAAATAGATGGTTTTTAGATTTTTGTTGTCCTTTTATTTTTCCTATTAATAAAAATTTAGAAATAGATGCTTGTTGAAAATCCTTAAAAATGAGTGAATCTAAATGGAATAAAATTAGAAAAATATTGAAATATCTATTTATTAGCATATTGATTTCGATATATCTATATTCAGGGATTAAGAAAGTATCTAATAAAAAACTTTGTATATTTTTGGCATTTTCTGCACAAAAATTATTTTTCTCTAAAAGATCATAAAGTTCTAAATGCTGATTCCATAGTGGAAAATTTGGGTTTGGATAAAGCTTAAGTTCTATAAGAGATTGTAGAAATGAACATGTTTTTTCTGACCGATATAGAAAATCATCAAATTTTTCCCTATGTTCTTGTGATACTTCTTTTTTAGTAACTTGATGGTAATAACTAAGGGTATTTATTTTCAACGCATCATGACTGTCATTCTTGATTATTTTTTTAAATTTTTTTGCTGAAGCTAAATCATGATGGAGGCTACTTAAATGGCTAGTAAGAATCCATGATTCAAATAGAGTCTGTTCTTCTAGTGGAGTATGTAAGTCTTTCATTTTAAGTATTTTCTAGATTTTATACAACTTTGTGGTAATTATACAAAAAAACCCACCGAAGTGGGTTTTTATTGCTTAAACTAAATTAAGCATTTTCACGCGCAATGGCACGGTAACCAATATCTTTACGATATTGAACACCATCAAACGTTACTTTTTCACAAAGCTCAAGAGCTTTTGCTTGCGCTTCACCAATGGTATTACCTAGTGCAGTTACACAAAGTACACGTCCGCCAGCAGTCACGATATCGCCATTCTCAAGCGCTTTTGTACCCGCATGGAATACTTTGGCATCTGTCATTTGGGTGTCTAAACCTGAAATCACATCGCCATTGCTAGACGTTTCAGGATAGCCTTTAGATGCTAAAACGATACCTACAGTTTTACGCTCATCCCATTCAGCTTCTGCTGGTAAATTGCCTGCAATACCTGCTTCAACTAAATCAACTAATGATGATTTTAAACGCATCATAATTGGTTGAGTTTCAGGGTCGCCAAAACGACAGTTAAACTCGATCACTTTAGGTTGACCTTGTTCATCAATCATCAAACCTGCGTATAAGAAACCTGTATAAACGTGACCGTCTTTTTTCATACCTTCAACGGTAGGACGCATCACTTCATTCATGGTTTTTTCAAATACTTCGGCCGTTACAACAGGCGCAGGTGAGTAAGCACCCATACCGCCCGTATTTGGACCTTGGTCGCCTTCAAAAATACGCTTATGATCTTGAGAAGTTGCCATTGGTAAGATGTTGTCGCCATCAATCATACAAATGAAAGATGCTTCTTCACCGGCTAAGAATTCTTCGATCACAACGCGAGAACCGGCATCACCAAATTTGTTGCCTGCAAGCATGTCGTCAATCGCAGCAAATGCTTCCTCGTTGGTCATGGCAACAATCACGCCTTTACCCGCAGCAAGACCATCCGCCTTAATCACGATTGGCGCACCATTTTTCTCAACAAATGCTTTGGCCGCATCCACTTCGGTAAATACGTCATAAAAAGCGGTTGGGATGTTATGGCGTTTTAAGAAATGCTTGGCAAATGCTTTAGAGCCTTCTAACTGCGCTGCAAACTGCGTTGGACCCCAAATTTTTACACCTGCTGCACGGCAAGCATCCACCACACCGTTCACAAGCGGTGCTTCTGGGCCAACTACAATCAACTCAACCGCATTGTTTTTTGCAAAATCAATAATTGCAGCATTATCTAAAATGCTTAAATTTACGTTTTCACATTTTGGCTCAGTTGCTGTGCCCGCGTTACCAGGTGCAACAAACACTTTAGCCACTTTTTCATCTTGTGCGATTTTCCATGCCAATGCATGTTCACGACCGCCATTACCCAAAACTAAAATATTCATCGGTTCATACTCCATGAATCGAAAAGCATAAAGTCCTCAGCCTGCAAGCAGGAGAGGACTTTATGAAGATTAGAAATCTAATGTAGTAAGCATTATTGCGTGCTTATACGTCATTATACAGGCGCCAGATTAGTGACGGAAATGACGCATACCTGTGAACACCATGGCAATACCTGCTTCATCAGCTGCTGCAATGGTTTCTTCATCACGCATAGAACCACCCGGTTGAATAATGCATTTGATGCCCGCTTTTGCAGCGTTATCAATACCATCACGGAATGGGAAGAATGCATCAGATGCCATTACCGCGCCTTCAACTACAAGACCTGCATGTTCAGCTTTAATTGCAGCAATACGCGCAGAGTTTACACGGCTCATTTGACCTGCGCCAACACCGATGGTTTGACGGTTTTTAGCATACACAATCGCGTTTGATTTCACGTATTTCGCAACTTTCCAAGCGAAGATCATGTCATCAATTTCTTGTTCAGTTGGGGCACGTTTAGTCACAACTTTAAGATCATCTTTAGTAATCATACCTAAGTCTTGATCTTGAACGAGTAAACCGCCATTCACACGTTTATAGTCCATTTGTGGCGCACGTTCGTCAATTGCTGGTAATTCGCCACATACAAGTACACGTACGTTTTTCTTCGCACCAGTTACTTCTAGCACACCTTCAGCAACGCTAGGTGCAATAATCACTTCAACGAATTGACGGTCTACAATGGCTTGAGCAGTTGCAACATCTAATTCACGGTTAAATGCGATGATGCCACCGAATGCAGATTCTGGGTCAGTTGCATACGCAAGATCATAAGCAGCTTGAATGCCGTCTAAAGATACCGCAACGCCACATGGGTTCGCATGTTTTACGATTACACATGCAGGTTTAGCGAATGATTTAACACATTCTAGTGCTGCATCGGTGTCCGCAATATTGTTATAAGATAATTCTTTACCTTGTAACTGTTTAGCTGTTGCAACAGATGCTTCAGTTGCAGCAGGGTCAACATAGAATGCAGCAGATTGGTGTGGGTTTTCACCGTAACGTAAATCTTGTGCTTTGTTCAATTGCGTATTGAAAGTACGTGCAAATTGATCTGCTTGACCCTCGATTTTACCTACGCGTGCACCTAAGTAAGAAGCAATCATGCCGTCATACTGTGCAGTATGTTCAAATGCTTTAACAGCAAGGTCAAAACGAGTTGCATAAGAAAGTGAGCCTTCAGCTTTAAGCTCAGCAACTACAGTTGCATAGTCAGACGCATTCACCACGATACCCACAGATGCATGGTTTTTCGCAGCAGCACGAACCATGGTAGGACCACCGATGTCAATATTTTCGATCGCATCGGCCAGTGAACAGTTTGGTTTTGCCACAGTTGCAGCAAATGGATAAAGGTTTACAACCACTAAATCAATAGCATCAATGTTGTGTTCAGCCATCACAGCTTCGTCTAGACCACGACGAGCTAAGATACCCCCATGAATCTTTGGATGTAGTGTTTTTACACGGCCGTCCATCATCTCTGGGAAACCAGTATGCTCGGAAACTTCAACTACGGCAACATTATTGTCTTTTAACAATTTGTATGTTCCGCCAGTAGATAAAATTTCTACCCCCAGAGCCACTAGGTTTTGTGCAAATTCGACAATACCAGTTTTGTCGGAAACAGAGATTAAAGCGCGTTTAATAGTCATGATCTTCGTCACAGTTTTCAAGGAACAGATTAAAACAAATAAGGCAAAATTTCGGTCAAAAAAAATGCCTGCGTTCAACGCAAGCATCTTATCATTTATTCACTCATTAAACCGTGAGCTTTCAACTTTTTACGTAAAGTACCACGGTTAAGTCCTAGAATCTCAGCAGCGCGAGTTTGGTTGCCGCGTGTATATTCTAAAACAACAGATAGAAGAGGTTTCTCCATTTCTGCTAGAACCATGTCATAAACCTGAGATGGTTGCTCGCCTTGCAGTTGTGCAAAGTAATGGCGAACTGCGCGATCTACGTGAATACGCAAAGCGACATCAGATTGTGCAGTAAAAATAGGAGATTTGCTATTCATGCGAATTAATCCGAAAAATAAAATATCACTGGGATAAAGTGATATATCAATGTGGTCTAAAAATAAAATGAACCCCGGTTTTAGATCTTAAATCCAGAAGCTCTAAAACAGAAAGGCTAGCTTGCCACAGTCCCACGCCTTGATGTTTTTTTGATCGTAACAATAGATGAATTTTTGTTACGGGCAAAAATAAACAAAAAATCGGCTCGTACGCTGTTATGGGAAATAAAGCGCAGTCAAGCAGAAGTTGTATTTGTTCTTACGTAAAGCGAGGTGTTTGCAGCATAAGCTGTAATGGCGCGTATAATACCATTGTCTAAGAAAAAGTGAGCAAGAAAAGTGCATTTTTTTTCAATTTTTTTTGCACTTTGCATCGTTTTTTTTGATCTTAAGGTTGAATGATTTCTAAATGTGGCTCTTGTAAGTGCTTTTTAGCAACAGGTACTTCAAAACTAAATTTAAAAGGTGTGTCAGCGGGTAGACGCTCAATTCCTTGATACTTTTCTTCTAAATAGTCATCGGGATGAAAAATATATTCCACTTGGCCCACTTCGGTTTGTGTAGTCACTAATAGGCGAGGTAAGGGAATACTCTTTAGATCTGTATTGTTTAAGGCGCCACTAAATTCAGTTGCATAAAGGCCTTTAGCATTTAAGCGTAATTGCTCAATTGTAACTTTTTCATAGCGCTGTTCTAGGCTTTGACAATTGATCATGCTACAGGCGTAGCTAAAACCTTGCTTTAAAGCTGGGTAATGTGCCACGATTTTTGGATTGAACCATAAAATTTGAAAGGCTAAAAATCCCATTAGGCTAAGATTAATGGCACTCCACATAACATAATAACCAAGCCCAGGTTTTGGTGTACTGCAGCGTTCTTTTTCTGAAAGTTTTAAGGCTGGAAATTGGTGAATGGGTTCGCTACTAAAATAGTTTAAATTATTTAAGTAGGTATATAGGTCAATATTAGAGTGCTCAATCTTACGATCAAAAATATCGAGTAAGTGGTGTTGACTATAGCGGCGTACTACGCTTGGCTGAGTGGCGGGTTGCTGAACCTCAGGTTGGACTAAGCTAGCGTGCGCGTTGCTTACTGTTTCCTGCTGAGCTGAGATTTCAACCAAATGTAGTAGGGCATTAAAGCTAGAAAAACATTTGGGGCAACAAACCATGCCCTGTGCAATGGTGAGCTGTTCAACAGAGACTTTATAGATTGTTGTACATTCAGGGCATTGGGTTTGTTTTTTATTCATACTTTAAGATATTTTTAGTGAGATTGACGTTTACCAGAAATACGGCACCAGTATCCGTCGCGTTTTTCTACTTCTAATATATCAAAAAATTCAGAATAAACATTAGAAACATCAGAGACTTGCTCTTCAATTACCCCTGCAAGTGCGAACTCACCCTCAGATTTAACTAAAGTTGCGAACTGTGGCGCAAGCATCATTAAAGGGCCAGCTAAGATATTAGCAACAAATACATCAGCTTTTTGGTCTTTAAGGGTTTCGTTAAACTCATCAGGTAAACCCACATAAAGGTTGTTCATTACACCATTGAGCTCAGCATTTTGTTGGGTTGCGAGTACCGCTTGTGGATCAATGTCCGTCGCATAGACTTTTTTCGCGCCCAATAATAAAGCTGCCACAGCTAAAATGCCTGAACCACAACCGTAGTCGATGACAATTTTATCTTTAAGATCAGTTTTACCGAGCCATTGTAAGCACAGGAAAGTTGAAGCATGGTTGCCTGTACCAAAGGCTAAACCTGGATCCAATTTAAGATTAACGGCTTGAGCATCCGGTGCTGTCATCCATTCAGGTACAATCCAGAAATTGTCGCTAATTTGGATTGGCTCATAGGCATCCATCCAAGTACGTTCCCATTCTTGATCTTCAATAAACTCATGCGTTAATGGTGCTTCTGGCATTTGTGTTTGAATAAAGGTCACAAGAGAGTCGACATCAATCTCTTCGCCATCTTCTTGCGCATAGATGCCGGTTACAATCACTTTATTCCAAAGCGGCGTTTCACCCGGAAGTGGCTCGAGTAAATCTTGGTTTTCAGCATCATCTAAAGTAACACTCAGCGCACCTAAAGACTCTAATAGGGTCTCGGTAAAATCGACTTGGGCTTGATCAACTGTAATATGAATTTGTAACCATTTCACGGGCGTAACCTAAAACAAAATAAAGTGCCTAGTGTAACGTACCTCTAGGGTAAACCGCGAGTGTTGCGTGCAATTGATCTGCTCAACTGGTGATAGGATTGAATTTCTAAGCAGCCATAAAAAATGCACATCGAGCTTAAGCTTGACGTGCAGCTATTTTGCAACACACGCCAATTGAATTAGCGGTTACCTGCTTGTGGGCGCGGTGGGCTAAATGCTAGGGCACATTTGCCATTATAGGTACGACCTTCAATCGTGACCGTTTTGCTATTTGGGTCTTGACGGCACACGTTTAGTAATTCAGGTTCATCCCCATAAATCACAGCATTTTTATCAGAGCTAAAAAATTGATTCTGACAACTCCCATTCCAAATAATGCCACGGTAGGCAAACTCGACCCAATCACCTTGTGTTTTGCCTTGGCAAATTTTTTGAAAGGTTTGTGGATGATAAACAGTCGCCACTTTGTCATTGGCAAAGCTGCTGATCGGGCTGAGCAGACCACATAAAGTGGCAGCAAGTAAAATTTTCTTATTCATCATGACTGATCCTCTATGGATATAGTTGTTAGCATAAAAAATAGCGTAAAGAATACAAACACAGATGCTAATTTTTTGTAAAACTAAGTTGCAACCTTAAACTAAATAGCCAATAAATAGAACTTTTTAATCTAAACCAGCATGGTTTTTTTTTGCTAAAGAAAATCTGCCAAGATGTCAACTTATAGGCAATTTTTTGCTATAATCTGCGGTCTTCTTTTTCAATCTCTCTAATACCACTATGCACTATCCTAAAGTTTATGATGTCATTGTTATCGGTGGCGGTCACGCAGGTACTGAAGCCGCGCTTGCTGCCGCGCGTATGGGACGCCAGACGTTGCTCTTAACTCATAACATTGAGACTCTAGGGCAGATGAGCTGTAACCCAGCCATTGGTGGTATTGGTAAATCACATTTGGTACGTGAAATTGATGCCTTAGGCGGTGCGATGGCATTGGCTGCTGATAAAGGCGGTATCCAATTCCGTATTTTAAACTCACGTAAAGGTGCAGCAGTACGTGCTACACGTGCCCAAGCAGACCGTGTACGCTTTAAAGCTGCCATTCGTGAAACATTAGAAAACCAAGCCAATTTGGATATTTTCCAACAAGCGGCCGATGACTTAATTGTTGAAGGTGATACTGTAAAAGGCGTAGTGACCCAAATGGGCGTACGCTTTGATGCCAAAACAGTGGTACTGACTACAGGTACATTCTTGGGCGGTGTGATCCACATTGGTCTCAACAATGCCTCTGGTGGCCGTGCGGGTGATCCACCTTCAATTTCATTGGCTGCGCGCTTACGTGAATTAAACTTACCTGTGGGTCGCTTAAAAACAGGTACACCGCCACGTATTGATGCACGTTCAGTTGATTTCTCGGTGATGACTGCACAGCCGGGTGATTTCCCATCGCCAACTATGTCATTTATGGGGGATGCATCAATGCATCCTGAGCAAGTGAACTGTTATATCACCCACACCAATGAAAAAACTCATGACATTATCCGTGGCGGTTTAGATCGTTCACCGATGTATACGGGTGTAATTGAAGGTGTAGGCCCACGTTACTGTCCATCGATTGAAGATAAAATCCATAAATTTGCTGATAAAGACTCACATCAAGTGTTTTTGGAGCCTGAAGGTCTAGATACACACGAACTTTATCCAAATGGTATTTCAACATCATTGCCATTTGACGTACAGTTTGAATTGGTACGCTCAATCCGTGGTATGGAAAACGCGCACATTCTGCGTCCGGGTTATGCAATCGAATACGATTACTTTAACCCACAAGCACTTAAATTCTCACTTGAAACCAAAGCCATTAATAACTTGTACTTTGCTGGTCAAATTAACGGTACAACGGGTTATGAAGAAGCTGGTGCACAAGGTTTACTGGCTGGTCTAAACGCAGCACGCCGTGCATGGGATCAAGAACAATGGACACCAAAACGTGACGAAGCCTATATGGGTGTATTGGTGGATGACTTAATTACTTTAGGTACCAAAGAACCGTACCGTATGTTTACCTCACGTGCCGAATACCGCTTAATGCTGCGTGAAGACAACGCGGATCAACGTTTAACGGCGATTGGCCGTGAAATGGGCTTAGTCGATGACACACGTTGGGATGCATATTGCGCCAAAATGGAAGCGATTGAGACTGAAAAAGGTCGCTTACAACATCTCTGGGCTGCACCAAACAATGCGTTAGGTAAAAAGTTTGTAGCATTAACAGGTGACGATTTATCTAAAGAAACCAATGCGATTGATTTGTTAAAACGTCCAAATATCAATTTCTCACAAATTGCTGAAATTACAGGTTCTGAAGTGTCTGCATTTGTCGGTGAGCAAATTGAAATTGCAGTGAAATATGCGGGTTATATCAACCGTCAGCAAGAAGATGTAGCGCAAATGAAGCGTCTGGAAGAAACCAAAATTCCTGCCGATTTTGATTATGATATGGTTTCAGGTTTATCTCGTGAAATTACCTTAAAATTAAAAGATGTACGCCCTGAAACACTGGCGCAAGCAGGTCGTATTCCAGGTGTAACACCTGCGGCAGTACAATTGGTGATGATTACGATTCGTAAAAATAACCAAGCGAAAAAATCTGCTTAATAGATCCGAAAATATAAAGCTTAAAAGCCCGCCAAGTGCGGGCTTTTTTATACGCTATTATTTTTAATGATGGCATGATAGTTAAGAACTTTCATATTTATAAGTATATGTTTTTAAATCATTAAAATAAATATTAAGACTTAAAAAGTATTGATAGTGAAACTTTTGTGTATAAATAAATGAGATCAGTGTTATTTTAGCGCTGAATGCTGCGACTATTGTCTTGCTAGGTATTCAGATCAAGGCACTTCAAAATACTGCCCACATATAAATGCACTGTGAATAACTGAGGTTCGCCATGGCATATAGCACTAAAACCCAAAAAATATTAACCGTATTTCTATGCTTTTGGGTGGCCTTTTTTGAGGGCTTCGACTTGCAAGCCCCCGGTATTGCAGCACAAGGTATTGCCGCAAGTTTTGGCTTAGATCAAGTTCAAATGGGCTATGTGTTTAGTTTAGGGGTGTTTGGTATGCTGTTTGGCGCCTTCTTTGGTGGGCGTGTTGCAGATTTTTTAGGTCAAAAGAAAGTCCTGATGCTCTCGATTGCCATTTTTGGCGTGTTTATGTCTTTAACTGCAATTGCGCCTAATGTAGAGATTTTATATGTGGCACGTTTTTTGACTGGTCTGGGTTTAGGTGCAGCCATGCCAACCATGATTTCGGTGGTTGGGGATGAAGCCACTGAGGCCAACCGCGGTAAGTTGAACAGCTTAATGTATTGTGGTTTACCTGTAGGCGCGATCTTTGTGGCAGGTCTCGCTATGCTAATCACTGATATTCAATGGCAGACGCTGTTTTTAATTGGTGGTTTAACGCCGTTGTTGCTGATTCCGTTTATGGCAATGATTTTAAAAGATAAACCACGTGTAGAAAAGCAAGTAAGCACAGAAGCTGTGCCGGGCATGGCGCAAGTTTTATTTAAACAGCAACAATACAAGCATACTTTACCGCTCTGGGTAGGTTTCTTCTTTACCTTAATGATTAACTATATTTTAATTAGTTGGTTGCCTAACTTACTTATGCAGCAAGGTTTAGAAAAACAACAAGCCTTTTTAGTTATGCTGGTGTTCCAAGTCGGTGCAGTGGTTGGTACTTTAGGGCTGGGTTATCTACTTGACCGTCTTAAATTATGGCAAATGGCTGTGATTATCTATAGCGGTTTATTTGTGGCGCTTTCCTTATTGTTTACCACAACTTCAATTCCACTCCTTATTCTAGCAGGTGTGATGGGCGGCATCTTTTCAACGGGTGGTCAGTCGATTCTGTATGGAATCTCACCCATCTTTTATTCAGGTTTAGGAAAAGTCACAGGAGTGGGCAGTGCGATTTCTTTGGGTCGTCTAGGTGCCATGACTGGGCCACTACTGACCGGAAAGATTTTAGCATTGGGTTTAGGCACAACAGGCATCCTCATGGCCAGTCTTCCTGCTGTCGTGGTTTCAGCTGTCGCAGTGACTGCATTATCGCGCTATAAAGCCAAGCATCATGATCAATAGCACATAGACTGCTGTTGCAATAGGTGGCTAAGGCTGCCTATTTTTATGCATGAGGTTTAAGCTATTTTCTGCAAAGTTTAGCAAAAATCATTGTTTTGCAGCGGATAGATCAGCATCTATGCTGTATTGACCCGCTTAATAAGGAGATCAAAACAATGACTAAAAAGACGATCCGTTATAACCGTGCAGAAATCGCATGTGGTTGCTCAATGTGTTAAGGGTCAACAGCGGCTTGGCAAAGCGTAGGGGGATTTGGCACACGCTTTGCTTAAGTCAAAGAAAAAAACTCAAAAAAAGCAATCATAAAAATATAAGTTATCAATTATAGAGTCCCGCAGCTTGGGACTCTTTTTTATGCTTTGCTGTCTGTTTCGTAAACTGCATGTGCCACGGCCTCAGGTTCAATCTGTAAGATCTTTCGTCCAAAGCCTCTTAACCACCACACCAATTGTGAAGTAAACGGTACGGTCGCACGCACCTGATATAAATTATCGGTTAACTTCTCAATCACTTGATCGCGACTTAAAGCACTCTCCTCAAAAAAATGCACTGAATTTGCATTCATGGTCAGTTTGAGTTCAATGTTTTCGGTAGGTTTTTGATAATCCACACGAAAACCTAAAGCACCTGATTCAATATAATGGTCTAAGTGAAAATCATTTTGGTGCACGGTACGACTGTCTAATACTTTTGCTGACCTAAAACGGTGCAAAGCAAAAGTTTGAATGGCAGTTTTGTCATGCCGCGTACAGATTAAATAAATCACAGCACCTTTTTGTACCAAGGCCAAAGGATTTAAAGTATAGTTTTTTTCACCACTGGTATGGCTACGACTTTGATAAACACACTCTAATTGGCGATCTTGTAGCAGGGCTTCATAAATGGCTTGCTGTGCATCTTGATCCACGGTTGGTGGGATCAAAGGTTGGCTAGAAGGCACAATACGCACACGATTGACCCATTGTTTAACATGATTTTGCTCGAGCAAGCTGCGTCTGGCGGCATCAAACCAGGGGTTCATTTCTGCAACTAAACTCGGCGGAAGTAAATGTTTTAAATGTTCCTCAACCATCATGAACGTTACTGCTTGTGAACTGGTCATATGCGGTAAGCTCTGAATTGGTGCATCGCTACACCAGCGCCAACCTTGTGGCACGGTTTTATTACTCTCAATTGGAAAGCGTTGTGCAATTTGGTTTAAGTCACGTTGAATGGTCCTTAAACTGGTCTCAATGCCCTCACGTTGTAACTGTTGTTGCAGTTCACGTGTACCCATCCATTTGCCTGTAGATAAGCGTGACAAGATTTGCCATTGCCGATATAAGCTATTGGAGGTTTCTTTTTCTGAAGTTGCAGCCATAGATGTATGATGCTCAAATTTAATTTCTTTCCCATTGTAAAGCCTGTTGTTGGCAAAAATGAATGCTTTTGCTGTTTAAAATATGAGCTACATCACAATTGTCCTGAAATAAGTTGGAGTAAAAGACCATTGGCAAGCCTATAGCCAATCTATTAACATAGATTACATGCCAATTTGTAACTATGGCATTGATTTTGCTTACATATATAAACAATACATAACAAATACATAAGAGAGGGTAGGCATGTTAAAAGAGACGAAACAAGGTGAAATAGCACCTGCCAAGAGCAAAGAAAGTTTACAGCCTAAAACGGTACAAGAAGCCAAACGAACACCAGCACAGGCACATTATTTATTTCAACAATTAAAGTCTGAATTTTTTAATGAATTACGTGATGACAAAACCATGTCTGCTGAAACCTTTGCCAAAATTGAGCATTGGTTATCACAACATGACCTCACTGAACTTAAAGGTCTCAACGAAGCAGCCAAACAACATTTCTTATATGAGGGCATTACCTTTACAGTTTATGGTGAAGACACGGGTATTGAGCGCACTATTCCATTTGATGTGATTCCACGCGTTATTGCTAAACAACAATGGAATAAAATCGCCCTAGGTTCAGCGCAACGTGTGCGAGCCCTGAATTTATTTTTACATGATATCTACCATGACCAAGAAATCTTAAAAGCAGGTATTGTTCCAGCCCAGCAAGTGCTGACTCATGAAGCTTATTTACCTCAGATGTTAGGACATCATCTTAAAGGTGGAATTTATAGCCAAATTAGCGGTATTGATATTATTCGTGATCGTGCGGGCGAATTTTACGTATTAGAAGACAATCTACGCACCCCATCAGGTGTTTCTTATATGTTAGAGAGTCGTAAAATCAGCCAGAAACTTATACCTGATCTATGTCAAAGCAATAATATTTTATCAATTGAGCAATATCCACAACTACTACGTCAGATTTTGGCTGAAAGTGCCAACGTCGATCATCCATTTATTGTGGTGTTAACACCGGGGCGTTTTAACAGCGCGTATTATGAACATTCGTTCTTAGCACGTGAAATGGATGTACCTTTGGTGTCTGCGCGTGATTTGTTTGTAGAAAATGACAAAGTTTATGTACGTACGATACGTGGTCGTCAACAAGTAGATGTGATTTACCGCCGTGTCGATGATGCCTATTTAGATCCATTGTGCTTTAAACCCGACAGTACTTTAGGGGTGGCGGGTTTAATGTCTGCCTACTTAGCGCAAAATGTGGTGATTACCAATGCGCCAGGCACAGGTGTTGCTGACGACAAATCAATTTATCCTTATGTGGATAAAATGATTGAATATTATTTAAATGAACAACCGATATTAAAGAATGTGCCGACTTACCAATGCCGTGAACAAAAATCTTTAGAATATGTGGTTGAAAACTTAGAAAAACTGGTTGTCAAAGAAGCACAGGGTTCAGGCGGATATGGTATGTTGATTGGTCCACAGGCATCGGGTCAAGAAATTGCCAGCTTCCGTAAAAAACTATTAGAAACGCCGCAGGCTTATATTGCTCAGCCTACCCTTGAGCTTTCGGTCTGTCCAACCTTAGCTGAGCATGGCATGGCAGAACGTCATATTGATTTACGTCCATTTGTTTTAAGTTCGCCATTACGTACTGAAATTGTACCAGGTGGCCTAACACGTGTTGCCATGCAACCTGGTTCATTGGTGGTCAACTCGTCGCAAGGTGGTGGCATTAAAGACACTTGGGTTGTTGACGCATTACATTCTTAAAATAAAACAATGATAAGGAGGGAATATATGATTTTACTCAGCAGTAATGCACAGCAAATTTCTTGGTTAGGCCGTTATTTAACCCGTGTACAGTATTTATGTAGCCAATTTCCTTTTGAGGATGACGCACTAGCGAAACAGTATGCAGAGGCTTTTGTATTAGATGCTCAAGATGCTGAAGCTTTAAATCGCTTAGTGCAAGATGAACAGCAATTGGCATCGTTTGCTCAGCAATTCCAATGTGCTAAAGATAATATTCAAGACCTGCGTGGCGTTTTATCATCAAAAAGTTATGCTGAGTTAAATCAATTGATTAAAGCGGCAAGTGAAAATAAGAATTATATCTGTGATGTAGTGGGTGAGTGTCATGATATTCTCGAGGCCGAATCACAAGATATCTTCTTATTTTTTGTTTTAGGACAAAACGTCGAACAACTGGATCGTCAATTACGTTTACAACAAGACACCCAACATACCCTGAATGATTTAGAAAAAATTATTGATTTACTCAACACGATGGGCTGGAGCAAACTCAAAGGCGCATGGTTACAACTACAAATTTTACCCAACAGTATTAACTTCTATCGCTTTAGCGACCATATCCAACAGCTGTTTGAGGTTGATGTATGAAATTGATGATTAATCATCAAACCCATTATTACTATACGGATGTTGTGCAAAGCAGCATCCAATATATTCGTATGTCACCGGGTTCTAATCGGCATCAACAGGTACAATATTGGGATGTGAGCGTGCCGGGTGAACGACAGATAAAACAAGATGCCTTTGCCAACATTTGGATTACCAGTTCACAGCGTTTTAGCTACCAACAAATGTCAATTATGGCACAAGGCATTATTGAGATTGAGCCTGAAACTGAGGCCATGCCTGTTGATCATCTTCATCCGACTTTATTTTTACAACCCACGGTCGCCACACAGTGCAGTTTAGAGATGCTGGAATTTGCCAAGCGTTATGTCAAACAGCCTTCTCGGCAACAGTTAATTCACTTGGCTGGGGCAGTTTTAGATTATATGCCATATTTGCCCGCCACGACCTCAGTGACTACATCGGCACCACAGGCCTTTGCCTATCGTCAAGGCGTGTGCCAAGACCATAGTCATGTCTTTATTGCCATGTGCAAGGCTTTAGGTCTGCCAGCACGTTATGTATCGGGTTATTTATATGTGCCCAATTCAGCGCATCTTGCCAGTCATGCTTGGGCTGAGGTATTTTTAAACAATCATTGGTATAGTTTTGATATTAGTAATCAAATTTTTACCCCATCTTCCCATATCTATGTTGCGATTGGACGTGATTATTGGGATGTGGCACCGGTGCGTGGTGTACGCCAACAAGGTGGTGTAGAGAGCATGCATTCAATTGTACAAGTGTTGGCCTGCTAATTTAATCAATCATCAGAGGAGGATGTATGACCTATTGTTGTGCGCTACGTTTAAAGCAAGGACTTATTTTTATTAGCGATACCCGAACCAATGCCGGTGTCGATCATATTTCAGTATTTCGTAAGCTCTATACTTTTGGTATAGAGGGCGAGCGATTTATTGCCATACAAGCTGCAGGGAATTTAGCCACAACACAGGCGGTAATTGGCCATTTAAAAAATCAGTTAGCACTTGAACAAGAACCCAACTTAAACAGTGTTAATACGCTGTTTGAGGCAGCTGAACTGGTGGGTAGTTTAGTGAAAAAAGTGATTCATAATGTCGCGCCTGATCCTGAAGATCAAAGCACCTACTATTGTAGTTTATTGGTTGGTGGCCAAATTGGCGATCAAGAAATGCAGCTCTATAATATTTACCCACAAGGGAATTTTATTTGTGCCACCAAAGATACGCCATTTTTTCAAATTGGTGAGAGTAAATATGGTAAGCCAATTTTAGATCGTGCGCTTAGTTATGACATGCCTTTAGATGAAGCACTACGTTGCAGTTTAATCTCGTTTGATTCGACTTTACGTTCTAATGTATCTGTAGGTTTGCCACTAGATTGTTTAGTTTACAATATTAATAGTTTGCATATTCCTGTAGGCAAGCGTATTTATGAAGAAGATCCATATTTTTCTGGCATTAGTAAACAATGGTCAGAAACCCTAAGAAAAGGTTTACATGAGTTACCCACTCCAACTCATGATTATTTAGAGTAATCCTATGCAAAGACTATGTTACGTGAGTCAAGCAACGTTTAAGTTGCCCGAGCAGCTGCAATGTTTAACTGATATTTTAACGGAAGCACGCGACTTTAATGCTAGACATCACGTACAAGGTGTTTTGTATTTTGCTGACGGTTATTTTTTACAATGTTTAGAAGGGGAAAGCCAGGCCATTGAGCTAGTCCTGCAACGTTTAACACGTGATCCTCGTCATCAGGATTTGCGTATTATTGCTACAGACATGGTTGAACAAGCGATTTTTAAGCATTGGTCAATGAAATTTGTGGCAAGGCACAATCAGGTTAAGCAGTTTTTCCAGCAACATGGTTATGCGCAATTTTATCCACATCTGTTAAATCCAAACCAATTGAACCAATTGTTACATCTACTGTATCAATTGGAAGCACCTGATTTAGTGGCATAAAAAAAGAACCTTTCAGGTTCTTTTTTTATAGATGCTTAAATTAATTTACGCTGTGGTCGATTGCTTAAACGACACAGTAATTCATAACCAATGGTACCATTGGCAGTCGCGACATCATCGACTAAACGCTGTTTACCCCACAGTTCTACTTGCGTACCTAAAGCTACATCTAAGCCTGTGACATCAATGGCAATCATATCCATCGCCACACGACCGACTACAGGTGTCAGCGTACCATTTATCGCCACTGTATTAGGCATTACAAAGGCACGCGGATAACCGTCGCCATAACCAATCGAAACAATGGCTAAATCCATGGCTTGGCTGGCAACAAAGGTTGAACCATAACCCACTGATTCACCAGCTTGAATAGAATTTAAAGCAATCACTTCAGCAGTAAATTGCATCACTGGTTGTAAGTCAAGGTCATGGACAGTTTGATCAGCAAAAGGGCTTGCGCCATAGAGCATAATGCCTGGACGCACATAGTCAAAATGCAATTCTGGGTACTTATAAATGGCCGCAGAGTTACAGCATGAAGCTAACAGTGGGGCACAGTCATGTTTAATGTCTAAAAATTGACGAATTTGTTCATCATTTAACGGATGATCGGCATCGGCATTGGCAAAGTGCATTACCAGTACACAAGTAAAACCTTCGGCTTTTAAGCGATTGATAACATCTTTGATCTCAGCAATTTTAAAGCCAAGACGGTTCATACCGCTATTGAGCTTGACCCAAACTTTTAAGCCTTTAGCAATATAAGCAGCCTTGTGTTCAAGTAACCAACCGACTTGTTGCTGATGATGCACGACCACTTCAATATTTTGTTCAAGCACCATCTGCATTTCATCAGCACTAAATACACCTTCAATTAAGGTAATCGGTTGTTCAAAGCCTAAGTTACGAATTTCCAAGGCTTCTTCTAAGCAAGCGACACCAAAGGCGTCAGTTGCACTTAAGGCTGCTAAGCAGTCTTTTACACCATGTCCGTAGGCATTGGCTTTAACCATACTTACCACTTTGGCATTGGGGGCAAGTTGTTTGACACGGTTTAGGTTATATTGCAGTGCTTGACTGTCAATATAGACGGTTGCTTGGCGCACCTTAAGTCACTCCTTCGTGATTAAATTATTCGTCGTCGTTGTATTGGTTATAGTACTCTGGTGAAAGGTTACTAAAACGGGTGTAGTGACCTTCAAACGCCAAACGCACTGTACCAATTGGACCATTACGCTGTTTACCAATAATAATTTCAGCTGTTCCGGCTTCTTTGGATTCTTTATTGTAAACCTCATCACGGTAAATAAACATAATCAAGTCGGCATCTTGTTCGATGGCACCAGATTCACGTAAATCGGACATCACAGGGCGTTTATTTGGACGGTTTTCCAGTGATCGGTTCAGCTGTGATAAGGCAATCACAGGGCACATCATTTCCTTGGCTAAGGCTTTAAGACTTCGAGAAATTTCCGAGATCTCACCAACACGGTTATCGCCCATACCCGGCACTTTCATGAGCTGTAAGTAATCGACCATGATGCAGCCGAGTTTACCGCCATGTTGTTTGGCAATACGACGGGCGCGGGCACGTAATTCCGTAGGGGGCAGCGCAGAGGAATCATCAATATATAGATTCTTTTCTTGTAATTGTAAAATGGTACCAGTGACTTTTGACCATTCATCACCATCAAGTTTACCGGCACGTAAATGTCCTTGATGAACCTTACCATAAGACGAAATTAAACGCATAGCGATGGAGTCAGCCGGCATCTCCATGGAGAATACCAGCGCGGGTAAATCACAGTTAAATAGTACGCTTTCCACTAAGTTCATAGCAAAAGTGGTTTTACCCATCGATGGACGGGCTGCAACAATAATTAAGTCACCCGATTGCATGCCTGAGGTTTTGTTATCCAATTCAACAAAACCTGTGGTCAGGCCAGTAATATTGCCATCCATTTGTGACAGTTCATTGAGTTTATCAAAGACATCTGCCACCACAGAGGTAATGGCCTTTGGTCCTTGTGCTTTAGCATTGTTATTGTGTTGTTCAGCAATTGAGAAAATATTGGTTTCAGCTAAATCTAAAATTTCAGAAACGCTGCGGCCTTTGGTGTCATAAGCACTTTGTAAAATTTCGGTGCTGACCTTAATCATATTGCGCAGTGTGGCAAATTCTTTAATTTTGCCGGCATAGGTTTCTAAATTATAAAAACTCGACGGCGATTCTGCCATGAGTTGCATTAAATACTCTTCACCGCCCACAGCATCAATTAAATTTTGTTTAATCAGCCAGTCATTCACCAACACGGCATCATAAGGTGAGCTGTCTTTGGCAAGTTGATGAATTGCACGAAAAATATATTTATGCCGTGTGGCATAAAAATCGTCTTCAACTAAGATGTCACCGACTTGTTCGAAGGACTCAGCCACAGTCATGAGCGCAGCTAATACAGCTTGCTCAATTGCAAGGTTGTGTGGGGGAGTGCGAAACTCTTTGAGTTGTTCTGATTTTTTTTCAGAACTCGCAGTGGCATTCGCCTGAGACATATAAAACCCTATAAGAAGCTAGTGCAAAACAAACGGCAAAGACCGATATTAACAAAAAATGGCTGGGTACAGCGGGGGATTTGCAAATTTTACAGATAAAAAAAGAGCATGCCAAAGCATGCCCTTTTTTTTGGCGAGAAATTACTCTGCTACGATAGTAACAAGAACTTCTGCAACAACATCATGGTGCAATTGGATTGCGATGTTGAATTCACCAGTATTGCGAAGCGCACCGTTTGGTAAACGAACTTCAGCGCGGTCTACAGTAAGACCAGCATTCGTTAACGCGTCAGCGATATCACGAGTACCGATTGAACCGAATAATTTACCTTCATCACCCGCTTTCGCAGTGATTACGATATTTACTTCGTTTAATTGGTCAGCACGTGCTTGAGCAGCAGCTAAAACGTCAGCTTCAGCTTTTTCAAGTTCAGCGCGACGAGCTTCAAAAGCAGCAGTGTTAGCTTCAGTTGCAGCAACAGCCTTACCTTGTGGGATAAGGAAGTTACGGCCGTAACCAGCTTTAACAGATACTTTATCGCCTAGTTTACCTAGGTTTTTAATGCGTTGTAATAAGATAATGTCCACAGCTCAACCTCACTTATGATTGTCAGTGTAAGGGATCAACGATAAGTAGCGAGCTTGTTTGATAGCAAGCGCTAATTGACGTTGGTAACGAGCTTTAGTACCTGTAATACGGCTAGGAACAATCTTGCCGTTTTCAGTGATGTACTGTTTTAAAGTATCGATATCTTTGTAGTCGATGTACGTAACGTTCTCAGCTGTAAAGCGGCAGAACTTGCGACGACGGTAAAAACGTGCCATTTAGTGTTCTCCTTATGCTTCAGCAGAGTCTTGGTTAACTTGTTGTGCTTCTTCACGTTGAGCTTTACGCGCACGTTTTTCTTCAGCACTCTTAGCCAATAAAGACTCTTCAGTGATTGCGTTTTCACGACGGATGATAAGGTTACGAAGGATTGCATCGTTGTAACGGAACAATTCTTCTAATTCATCAAGCGTAGTTTGGTTACATTCAACATTCATTAAAATGTAATGCGCTTTGTGAATTTTGTTAATTGGGTAAGCCAATTGACGACGGCCCCAATCTTCTAAACGGTGAATTTGACCTTCAGCGTCTTTGATGTGAGTTAGGTAACGTTCTACCATACCCACTACTTGATCGCTTTGATCAGGATGTACTAAAAGTACGATTTCGTAGTGACGCATTGTCAGCTCCTTACGGATTATACAGCCGCTAACGCAATTGTTAGGGGCAAGGAGTCACAACCTAAGTTGTGCGAAGCCGCAATTCTAGAGGGTTTGATTGAAAAATACAAGAGAAGCGCAATAAGAAAAATAGATTGTTGTTTTTATCAGCAGAGAGGGCGATACCTTTTAAAAGATAGCACGCAACTATCTTTTAAAAGAATACCGTATTGATTGATGGTGCTGTAGATGTAAAGCTAAAGCACAAACTTACTACAGTAATTAAAATCACTGAAAATAAGAAAAAGCGTTTGGCCCAGAGCACATCTTGTTCAGCCGAAGCTTTAAAACCAAGGATGGCAATATACAGCCAGTAGATACACAAGGCATTTAAAATGATCGCGTAAATCCAATTGGCATAACCATAGATAAACAAGCCATTCATTGCGATGGTAAATAACACCACATAAATCAAGGATTCAATTTTGGTGCGTAAAATACTACGCGCCACAGGCAGAATCGGAATACCTGCATTTTTGTAGTCGTCAAAACGATAAATCGCAATCGCCCAAGAGTGGGGCATTTGCCAAAGTGCATAGCCTAAAAAAATCAGCAAAGCAGCTAAGTCAAATTGATTGGCAATCGCGGTATAACCAATCACCGGAGGACTCGCTCCAGAGATACTACCAACAACAGTTTGATGAATTGTTGTGCGTTTGGTCCATAAGCTATAAAAGCCCACGTAAAACACATAACCAATCATGGCAAAGAGAAAAGCGTATGCATTTACCCAAAACCATAAAATGCTAAAACCCAAAGCACCTAACACCAATGCGTAAACAAGGGCAACAGGAACAGAAACGGATTTTTTTACCATCGCACGATTTTGTGTGCGTTGCATTTTTTGATCGATGTCTTGGTCAATGACGTTATTGACTACACATCCAGAAGCGACAACCAAAGTTGTGCCAAGTAGGGTAAGAAGCAGGAGAAGGAAATCTACAGAACCTTGAGCAGCTACAAAGTAGCCGCCCAAGGTGGTAACGAAGTTACCAAAGAGAATCCCTGGTTTTGTCAGGAATAAATACTTCTTCAGCATGACAACCAGTTTAGATCATCATGTTGTAGTGTAAGTAGTTCATAATCCATACAGAACCGATGAGTAATACAGCGATACATAGGATTGTATAAACGAATGCAATCACGTTCCAGCGTTGTTCAGACGAAGAGTTCATGTGCAAGAAGTAAACTAATTGTACAAGAATCTGAGCAACAGCAGTAATCGCAATTACAGCAACAACCATGCCACGATTGTCATGGTGCATACCTGCCATTACCATACCGAAAGGAATTACGGTAAGAATGACAGAAAGGATGAAACCAATCGTGTATTGTTTGACGTTGCCGTGTGAAGCACCAGCTGCGTTATGATCGTGACTCATTATAGAACTCCCATCAAGTAAACGACGCTGAATACACAGATCCAAACGATGTCAAGGAAGTGCCAGAACAAGCTTAGGCAAGCTAAACGACGTAAGTTGATTAATGTCAAACCATTTTTCTTGATTTGATACATTAACACTAACATCCAAACTAAACCTGAAGTTACGTGAATACCGTGCGTACCAACTAAAGTAAAGAACGCAGATAAGAACGCACTTGTGCTTGGACCGTGACCAGCATGAACTAAATGATTAAATTCATACAGTTCCATACCGATGAAGATAGCACCAAATAACCATGTGATACCTAACCAAGTTAACACTTTTGCAACGTCTTTTTTGTATGCAGCAAGCACTGCAAAACCAAACGTTACAGAAGAGATAAGTAAGGCAAAAGTTTCAGTTAATACGAAACCTAAAGAGTTTTCGAATAAATCTTTTGCACTTGGTGTACCCACAGGAATATGGCTACTTAATACAGCGAACGCGATGAAGAGTGTACCAAATAGTACAAGGTCACTCATCAAATACGTCCAGAAACCAAAGACAGTGATGTCAGTATCATCGTGGTGATGATGCTCATCATGTCCATGATTGTCGTGATGAAGTACGTCAGCCATTGTCTTAGTCCTTCTTCAAGTGTTTTTCAAGGATCGCATAGCGTTCGTTTTCAATACGTTCAACTTCAGCAGCAGGAACATAGTAGTCCACTTTCTTCGTGAAAGAAGAAACGATGAAGGCAATGATCGAAGCAACGAAAGTTGCGATAGCTAACCACCAAATGTGCCAGATTAACGCAAAGCCCATCACGGTAATAATTAACGCGATGACAATACCCGCAGCACGGTTAGTTGGCATATGGATGTCTTCGTACTTGGTTGGTTTTGCATAAGCAATACCATTTTCTTTGTCATTCCAGAAAGTATCAATACCATTGATCTTAGGAAGATGAGCAAAGTTATAGAACGGAGCAGGAGATGAAGTTGCCCATTCTAAAGTACGGCCATCCCATGCATCGCCTGTGTAGTCGATACGTTGGTTGCGTTGTAAGAAACCAACCACGATTTGCATGATGAAGCAAAGAATACCGAAAAGCACAAGCACAGAACCGAATAAAGCAATGGCTAAGTACGGATCCCACTCTGGGTTGTCATATGTATTCAAACGACGTGTCATACCCATGAAACCAAGGATATATAACGGCATGAATGCAAAGTAGAAACCGAAGAACCAGAACCAGAATGCAGCTTTACCCCAAGTCTCATTGAGTCTCCAACCAAACATTTTTGGCCAGTAGAAAATGATACCTGCGAACATACCAAACACTACACCACCAATAATTACGTTATGGAAGTGAGCGATTAAGAATAACGAGTTGTGAACAAGGAAGTCCGCTGGTGGAACCGCCATTAATACGCCCGTTAAACCACCGATACCAAAAGTCACAAGGAAGCCAAGTGTCCAAAGCATTGGTGTTGTAAATGTAATGCGGCCCTTATACATGGTGAATAACCAAGAGAAGATTTTCACACCTGTTGGGATCGCAATAATCATGGTCATGATACCGAAGAACGCGTTAACGTTGGCACCAGCACCCATGGTAAAGAAGTGGTGTAACCATACTACGAACGCAAGTACAGTAATCGCGATCGTTGCATACACCATAGATTTGTAACCGAACAACGTTTTACGAGAGAACGTTGATACCACTTCTGAGTAAATACCAAATGCAGGTAAAATCAGAATGTATACTTCTGGGTGACCCCAAGTCCAAATCAAGTTCACATACAACATTGGGCTACCACCCATGTCGTTGGTGAAGAAGTGGAAACCGAAGTAACGGTCAAGAGTAAGCATTGCAATAGTTGCAGTTAGTACAGGGAATGATGCAATGATTAACACAGAAGTACATAAAGATGTCCAAGTGAAAATCGGCATATCCATTAACTTCATGCCAGGCGCACGCATTTTGATGATGGTAACGAAGAAGTTAACACCTGTTAAAAGCGTACCAAGACCAGAAATCTGAAGTGCCCAGATGTAGTAGTCCATACCTACGCCAGGAGAGTATTCGATACCTGAAAGCGGTGGATAAGCCATCCAACCTGTTGCAGCGAACTCACCAAGAGCAAGAGACACCATCATTAAGCCCGCAGCGCCGGCAAATAACCAGAAGCTTAAAGAGTTTAATAATGGGAAGGCAACGTCACGTGCACCAATTTGAAGTGGTACAGAGATGTTCATTAAACCTACTACAAGACCCATTGCCACGAAGAAGATCATGATCACACCGTGTGCGGTGAAGATCTGGTCATAGTGTTCTGGGTGTAAATAGCCTTCACCGCCACCTTTTGCAAGGAACAATTGAAGACGCATCATGATCGCATCGGCGAAACCACGTAATAACATGATGATCGATACGAACAGGTACATAATACCAATTTTTTTATGGTCGACTGATGTGAACCATTCGTTCCACAAGTAGCCCCATTTTTTGAAATAAGTGATACCCGCAAATACCGCGATACCACCTAAAATCATCATGAGAACGGTCACCTGTACGATTGGATCGTACGGAATCGCGTCTACATTTAACTTACCTAAGAAGCTCATGTCTTATTCCCCTACAACTGAAGAAGCAGGTTGTTCAGCATTCGCAGCAGCAATTTCTGCAGCAGCAACAGCATCATGTGCAGGTACAGCATCTACATCTGCTGCTGAATGGTCAGCACCATGGTAGTTAGACATGTACTTGTTAATCACAGATTCGAACAATTTAGGCTCAACTGAAGCATAGTAAGTCACAGGATGAGGCTGAGTTTTGTATGCACCTTCAGCTTCAGCTGTTGCAGCAAGCTGCTTCTCTAAGTCAGTTTTCGCGTTACGAACCATTGCAGCGATTTGTTTCTCTGAACGGTTACCATCACGTAACGATGCAAATTCAGCTTGGTCTAATACAGTTTTTTGTACTGCTTCAGGATTCACAGAAGTACCGTTACCTGTTTTAACAGCCGACACCCACTCAGCAAACTGAGCATCTGTCACAGCATGAGCTTTAAAGCGCATTTGTGAGAAGCCATAGCCTGAGTAGTTAGAAGAGAAACCGCGGAATACACCTGGTTCGTTAGCTAACATATTCAAATGCGTCTGCATACCCGCCATTGCATAAATCTGACCAGATAATGCTGGGATAAAGAACGAGTTCATTGTGAAGTTAGAAGTTAAACGAAGGCTAAGCGGTGTTTTTTCCGGGAAGCGTAATTCGTTTACTGTCGCAATGTCTTGTTCTGGGTAGATAAAGATCCATTTGAACTGTTCAGCAATAACTTGAACTGTTACTGGTGCTTTATCAGATTCAAGCGGACGGTATGGGTCATATTTGTGTGAACCCCACCACGTTAAGTACGCAAGAATACCAATAATAATTACAGGGATACCCCATACTACAATCTCAATTGTAGTTGAGTGTGCCCATGTAGGTTTATAGTCTGCATCTTTATTCGACGCGCGATATTTCCAACCAAACCATAATGCCATGATGATTGAAGGAATCACCACTAACAGCATTAAATAGATCGCTTTCATCATCAAGTCAGACTGACCTGCTGCGACTGGACCTTTAGAGTTTAGAAGTACCATATCACCGCCACACCCTGTTAAGAGTGCAGCCATTGCGGATAAAGACAATACAGCTAAAGTCGTTTGTCTCATTTTACAACCTCGGTGAAGAGTCCCATTCCCTAATAATATGGGGATAGCGATTATAAGTGTCGCATGATTGAAAAGCCTTTTTTCAGATGTGAAAAATCCTCTCAATGATGAGACACCGCTACGTTTGAGGCATTATGCCCTATATCAACAAACTAAGCTATACATAAAAGTGCTTTAAATGACTGTATTAAAAACTGATTTTTTTACTCGGATTTAAATTGCGAGGCATATAATTTTATTGGAATATCAAGGTTCTGTATTTAAAAAGAGGCGCGATGCGCCTCTTGTTTTGTTATCGGTTTTGCTTCTTAATTACCTTGGTTTTTGCTAACTTATCGTGCAAAGTTTGACGTTTTTGACCAAAGCCAAAGGCATAGTCAAGGAAGGTAATAAACGGAAATAGCAATAAATTTAAGAAAATAAACACAAAGCTACGTAAGGTAAAGCCACGCCATAAGCTAACAAGGCTGTGATCATTTTGATCGACAATCTGAATTTTGGCCAAACGTTTACCAATACTTTGGCCAGTTTTGCTAATCAGCACAGCTTGAATAATCAGCATAATCACAATGTAGAGCAACATCATGTACCAAGCTTGATCTGGAACCAGTGCAAATAGCTCAGATTGAAGCTGATTGGTTTGTGCAGCAGTGGTGGCATTTTGCATTTTCTCTTGCAGTGTATTGAGCTGCTGTATTTGCTCAGGTTGCAAGAAAAATGATGGGATGGCCACAGCAGGCAGCCAAAGCAGTAGATCTAAACCTTTAGCCAAAGCCCTTTGCCCGATGGATGCCAGTTCAGTTTGCGTTTGGGTTTTCGCCTGTACTTCAATTTTAGGCTCAAAACTTGGTTGGGCAGGAGATGCCGTATAGCCTGTAGGTTGATAGACCAATTGACCTTGAGTCAAATCACCCAATGCTTTCCATTCAGTTAAACCCTGATGCCAAGCTAAATCGGTGAGCAAGACCTGCTGGCTGGCCAACATCTGATTGAGTTGTTCTAAGCTATATGGACCGGCTTGTTGATTATTGCGTGCCAAATATATTTGCATAAAGATTTAATCTCAAAAACGGAAAATAAAAAAAAGACCCATGAATGGGTCTTTTTTTAACACAGATTGTTAAGCTTGTTGAGCTTTTTCTTCTTCAGCTAAGAAGAACCAAGTCTCAAGCACTGAGTCTGGGTTTAAAGAAACAGAGTCAATGCCTTGTTCCATGAGCCATTTTGCAAGGTCAGGGTGATCTGATGGGCCTTGACCACAGATACCCACGTATTTACCTGCTTTACGACATGCTTGGATGGCCATAGAAAGTAAAACTTTCACTGCTGCATCACGCTCATCAAATAGGTGCGATACGATACCTGAGTCACGGTCTAAACCAAGCGTTAACTGAGTTAAGTCGTTAGAACCGATAGAGAAACCATCGAAGTGTTCAAGGAACTGTTCAGCTAACAACGCGTTCGTTGGAAGTTCACACATCATGATCACTTTAAGACCATTTTCGCCACGTTTAAGACCGTTAAGCGCTAACAATTCAATCACACGTTTCGCTTCAGCAACAGTACGTACGAAAGGAATCATGATTTGAATGTTGGTTAAGCCCATTTCTTCACGTGCTTTTTTCAGTGCGCGGCATTCTAATTCGAAGCAGTCACGGAAGTTGTCAGACACGTAGCGGCTTGCACCACGGAAACCAAGCATTGGGTTTTCTTCTTCTGGTTCGTATAACTTACCACCGATCAAGTTTGCATATTCGTTTGACTTAAAGTCAGACATACGCACGATCACTGGTTTGTCAGCGAATGCAGCCGCAAGAGTAGAAATACCTTCAACTAGTTTTTCAACATAGAATTCGATAGGCGATGCATAACCTGCAGTACGTGCCATCACAGCAGCACGTGTTTCGCGTGGAAGGCTGTCAATGTTAAGTAATGCTTTTGGATGCACACCGATCATACGGTTAATGATGAATTCTAAACGTGCTAGACCAATACCTGCGTTTGGAATTTGCGCAAAGTCAAAAGCACGGTCAGGGTTACCCACGTTCATCATCACTTTGAATGGAAGCGCAGGCATAGATTCGATTGAGTTCTTTTGAATTTCGAAATCTAAAGAACCTTCGTAGATGAAACCAGTATCACCTTCAGCACATGATACAGTCACTTCTTGACCGTCAGTTAAAAGTTCTGTTGCATTACCACAACCGACAATTGCAGGCACACCAAGTTCACGCGCAATAATCGCAGCATGACAAGTACGACCACCACGGTTCGTCACAATTGCAGCCGCACGTTTCATGACTGGTTCCCAATCTGGGTCAGTCATGTCAGATACAAGTACGTCGCCTTCTTGTACTTTGTCCATTTCTTTAATAGACGTTACGATGCGAACTTTACCTGAACCAATACGTTGACCGATTGAACGACCTTCGCACAGGACATTACCTTTTTGTTTTAATAGGTAACGTTCCATCGTACCCACGTTTTCACGGCTTTTTACGGTTTCAGGACGTGCTTGAACGATATAGATTTGACCATCATCACCGTCTTTTGCCCATTCGATGTCCATTGGCGCACCGTAATGGTCTTCGATGATCAGTGCTTGTTTTGCAAGCTCTTGTAATTCGTGATCGTTTAGCGCGAATTGTTGACGATCCGCTTTTTCAACTTCAACAATTGATACAGATTTACCTGCAGATGCTTCTTGGCCGTAAATCATCTTTTGATGTTTAGAACCTAAGTTACGACGTAAAACAGCGTGTTTACCTGCTTTAAGTAATGGTTTAGAGATATAGAATTCGTCAGGGTTAACTGCACCTTGAACGACCATTTCACCCAAACCATAAGATGCAGTAATAAATACCGCGTCACGGAAGCCTGATTCTGTATCTAGGGTGAACATCACGCCCGCAGCACCCGTTTCAGAACGAACCATACGTTGTACGCCTGCAGATAAGGCAACCACGTCATGGGCAAAGTTTTGGTGTACACGGTAAGAAATCGCGCGGTCGTTGTATAAAGATGCGAATACTTCTTTAATCGCGATCAATACGTTGTCGATCCCACGGATGTTTAAGAAGGTTTCTTGCTGACCCGCAAATGATGCGTCAGGTAAGTCTTCTGCTGTCGCAGATGAACGAACGGCAACCGCGATATCAGGGTTGCCGTTTGAAAGTTCTGCAAATGCAGCGCGAACTTCTTGTTCTAAACCTGCAGTAAGCGGAGTTTCTACAATCCATTGACGAATCTTAGCGCCTGTTTCAGCAAGGGCATTCACGTCATCAACGTCTAATGCAGCCAGCTCAGCGTTAATTTTAGCGTTTAGGCCACTTTGCTCGAGGAATTCACGATACGCTTGCGCGGTTGTTGCGAAGCCACCTGGTACCGATACACCAGCGTTAGCTAAATGGCTAATCATCTCGCCTAAAGATGAGTTTTTACCACCCACGAGTTCAACGTCGTGTTTCCCTAATTTTTCCAGACCAATTACGCGCGCTTCCAAAGTTGTTACTCCACTTTTTGCAGTATGAATCAGTATCTCGGCATGATTTTATGAAAAAGCTTAGTTTTTATATTTTTACTAAGCGACTCTCATGTAAGATGGGTTTACTATAAAGATAATCGCGCACTTAGACAAATATTTAAGGAGAAAATTTGATGTCAGACGAGAAACCGATTAAGCGCAGTGTGTTTTTCATTTCAGATGGCACTGCAATTACGGCAGAAACGTTAGGTCACTCGCTACTGGCGCAGTTTCCACATGTGGATTTTGATATCCATATTATCCCGTATATTAGCTCTGAAGAAGCAGCGATGAATGTGGTGGCTGAAATCAACCAACGTGCTGATTTAGATGGAGAAAAACCACTGGTATTTGACACATTGGTTGATCCTTATGTGCGCGATATTATCAACACAGCGAATGCGATTAATTTGGACGTATTTGAAGGCTTAATTAGCAAGCTTTCAGAAGAATTAGGCACTTCACCTACAACTTTAGTCGGACAAACCCATGCTGTAACCGATTCAGAGTCGTATAAAGCGCGTATTGATGCGGTGCATTTTGCTTTAGATAATGATGATGGTGCGCGTACCCGCCACTACGATAAAGCCGATTTAATCCTCATTGGCGTGTCACGTTCAGGCAAAACCCCAACGTCAATCTACTTATCACTACAGTTTGGTATTCGTGTAGCCAACTATCCATTGACGGAAGAAGACTTAGATGACAACCGTTTACCTGCAGTTTTGCGCCCACATAAGCACAAATTGTTTGGTTTAATGATTGATGCAGACCGTTTGGTCGCGATTCGTAGTGAACGTAAAGCCAATAGTCGTTATGCGAGCTTTAGTCAGTGTCAAATGGAATTGCGTGCCATTGAAGGCATTTATATTTCAGAAGGGATTAAATACTTAAATGTCTCTGAAATGTCGATTGAAGAAATTTCAACTCGTGTTTTACAAATGACGGGTCTAAAACGTCGTATTGGATAAAACTTTGTGCAGCCACTTGGTGGTGGCTGCATACTCACTTTTAACTTGGGATTAATAGAAAAATAATATAAATAAATGAGTATAGTGAGGTCATTTAGTTGCGTGATAATGGCTATAGAGGCCCCGAAGACCTAAATTGAATGTCTAGTTTTTAATCAATTTAGCGAAAATAATATGAAAAAAAGCACCACTATCACGAAAATAAATGGTGCAGCGTTTTCAATAAATACCAATTAGACCAATTTCATGTCACTTAAGTAGCTAAAATTGGCTAAACGTTGTTCAGTATCGTAGATGTCACAAGTAAAAATAAACTCATCAACCGCATATTTTTCCAATAGGTTTTCCAAGCCAGCTTTAACTGTGGCGGGTGAACCAATTTGTGCTAAAGCATAAAAGTCATCCACTGAACGTTTTTCCATCGGTGACCAAAGACCTTCCATACTCGGCACGGGTTTGGGTAATTGACCGCGTGTGCCACGAAACATATGTAAAATACGTTGATATGGCGTAGTTGCTAAATACTGGGCTTGTTCATCAGTCTCAGCAATCACTGTGGGTACACCAATCGATACATAAGGCTGAGTTAAATATTCAGAGGGTTGGAAATTATCACGGTAGAGCTCAATGGCTTGACCTAGCATACGCGGGGCAAAGTGCGAGGCAAAGGAATAGGGTAGACCTAAACGCGCAGCAAGCTGAGCACTAAATAAACTTGAGCCGAGTAACCAAACTGGCACATGCGTGCTTTGACCTGGCGTGGCGACAATACGCTGACCGGGTTCTGGGTCTTTAAAGTAGTGCAAAATTTCGAGCACATCTTGCGGAAATTGATCTTCTGTTTCTTGTCGACCACGACGTAAAGCACGCATGGTGGTGGGATCTGTGCCGGGCGCACGACCTAAGCCAAGTTCTACTCGATTTGGATATAAAGTCGCTAAAGTACCAAATTGCTCAGCTACAATTAATGGCGCATGGTTGGGTAACATGACGCCGCCAGACCCCACTTTGATGTGATGAGTATTTGCTAAGATGTAGCCGAGTAAAACACTGGTCGCAGAACTGGCAATACCAGACATATTATGATGTTCAGCCATCCATAGACGTTCAAAGCCTAATTTTTCTGCATGCTGGGCTAAAGCTAAGGCATGGGTGAGGGCATCTCGAATATGATGACCTTCACGCACGGGAGCGAGTTCTAAAATGGAAAAGCGAGTATTGGCTAAAGTACGCATAACAATCTCAATCATCTTTATATATCGAAATAATACGATATAAGAATGTTTTTGTATATCGAAAATATTCGATAAATAAAAAAGCACCCAATTGGGTGCTGAACAACTTTGTTTGAGTTAGCGGCCGTGATAACGACCATTATTGTTGTAGCCAGCATGCTTATAACGGTAGCCACGTTGCTGATAACGACGATCGTCATCGTTATCATAACGGCGATCTTCATTGACCTTTTGACCTAAGATCGAACCGCCTGCACCACCTAAGGCTGCACCAATTAGTCCACCACCATTACCGCCCATGCTGTTACCTACACTATAACCACCAGCACTGCCTAGGGCGCCACCAATAGCAGCAGCATTGCGATCACGACGATCGGCACTAGCCGCTGCACCGCCAGCCCCACCTAAAGCTGAACCAATCATGGCACCGGTATCACCACCTAAACGTTGACCTACGGCAGCACCTAACACACTTCCTAAAGCAGAGGTAGCAGCCACTTGTGTGTTGCTGGCTGCTTGTACGGTTGTGGCACCAAGGGTAGAAGTTGCAAGGACGCCAGCCACTAAAATTGAACGAAATTTCATTGCAGAACTCCTGCATCACTATCTTTATATATAGCCATAAGCTTAAAGACAAGTTGCGGATGAAGATGCAAGCTCAAGTGCTATAAATATTTCAAATTGTAATTTTGAGTTAAACAGTCTGCTGAATCTGTTCATAGTTACATGAAGTAGATATTAAAAAAGCAGCCCTCAGGCTGCTTCATAGCGCGTTACTGATTAACGACGTTTTTTCCAGCGTTTTGATACGCGCTTATCTGCCGCTTTGTCTTTGGCAATTTTATTACCTAATGCAGCGCCACCCGCTGCACCTAAAGCTGAACCAATGTAGCCACCGTTGGTGCCACCCATGTTTTTACCTACTGCATAGCCCGTACCACCGCCTAAAGCACCCCCAATCGCAGATTCAGTACGGTTTCTTTTGTTGCTAGCGACAGCTGCACCACCGGCACCGCCTAAAGCTGCACCAATGGTTGCACCCGTAGTACCACCCATATTTTTACCTAAAGCAGTACCTGCAACACTGCCTAGGGCACTCGCTGCTGCTACACGTGCAGTGCTGTCTGCATGAGCTGATACAGTGAACATTGAACCTGCAGCAATCACAGCACTCATTAATACGGCATTTAATTTCATGGCTAACTCCATGTCCAAATGGACTCAAAAGTAAAATAATCTCAATGGCGCTAATGTAACAGCCAGTCTTTGAATAAATATGGAGAAGCTCGGGAGAGATGCTACAAAACAGCATGACTTTGTATAGCTTTTATTAACATTGTGAACAAAGATGTAAATTGCGGGATGATTTATATGAAATATGGAGGAATTAAGGACGTCGTCACAGCGCTTTTAACCGAAAATACCAGCGTAATGTAGGGCAAAGATGTCTTTTAAAGGCTGGAGTAGGTAAACTATAGGCAATATAAAGTTAATGCAGCCAATGTTGCAGGTTATTTGAGAACTATTATCCCATGAAAGAATCGTTACGCTTACGTTTGGATCAACTTTCCGATCGTTATGAAGAGCTCAACGCTTTATTGGCCGATGTTGAAGTCATTTCTGACAATAAACGTTTTCGTCAATTGTCACGTGAACATAGTGACTTAAGTGAGTTAACGCGTGTATGGCAACAATATACCCAAGCAGAAGCGGATATTGAAACAGCTGAAGCCATGCTCACTGATCCTGATTTTAAAGAAATGGCGCAAGAAGAAATTAAAGAAAATAAAGCTTTAATTGAACAACTTGAAGCTGATCTTAACATCTTAATGATTCCAAAAGATCCAAATGATGCCAACTCAGCTTATTTAGAGATTCGTGCCGGAACCGGGGGCGATGAAGCTGCCATTTTCTCAGGCGATCTTTACCGTATGTACAGTAAATATGCTGAATCACAAGGTTGGCGTATTGAAATTTTATCGGAAAATGAAGGCGAACACGGTGGCTACAAAGAAGTCATCTGTTTAATTAATGGTGAGGGAGTTTACGGGCGCTTAAAATTTGAAAGTGGTGCGCACCGTGTGCAACGTGTCCCAGCGACTGAATCACAAGGTCGTGTCCATACCTCGGCATGCACTGTGGCGATTTTACCTGAAGTGGATGTAGATACCTCTGTAGAAATTAACCCTGCAGATTTACGTATTGATACTTACCGTGCCTCAGGTGCGGGTGGTCAGCATATTAACAAAACCGATTCGGCAGTCCGTATTACCCATATTCCAACTGGTACAGTGGTGGAATGTCAGGATGAGCGTTCACAGCATAAAAACAAAGCCAAAGCCATGGCTTTATTGGTTTCACGCTTAGAAAACGCTAAACGTGCAGCAGCAGATGCCGCGACCTCAGAAATGCGCCGTGATTTGGTCGGCTCAGGGGATCGTTCTGAGCGTATTCGTACCTATAACTATCCGCAAGGTCGTATGACCGATCACCGTATTAACCTCACCTTATATAAGTTAGATGCGGTGATGGAAGGTGATTTAACCGAATTATTAAATAGTTTACACCGTGAATATCAAGCAGATCAGTTAGCGATGCTTGCACAGCAGAATGGTGGCTAATGAATATTGCACAGGCTTTAGCCTTACGTGGTGAACCCGAAAGCTACGAACGTCAAGAAAATGCATGGTTGCTAGAACACATTACTAAAATTGATTCATTTGATTTGGTCATGAAAAAAGATCAAGTGCTAAGCGCTGAGCAGGTACAGGCATATACAGCTGCTCTAGCACGTATTGAGGCAGGTGAGCCTTTAGCATATGTGACGGGTTCACAGCCATTTTGGACGTTGGATTTAAAAGTGACCAAAGACACGCTGGTCCCACGCCCAGACACTGAAGTGCTTGTTGAAACCGTACTTAAACTTGATTTGCCTGAAGATGCGCGTGTAGCAGATTTAGGGACAGGCACCGGTGCTATTGCACTATCGCTCGCATCTGAACGTCCTGAGTGGAAACTTGTGGCCTCAGATATTTATGAGCCAACCTTACAAGTTGCGCAGTACAATGCTGAGTTGCATGAGATTGAAAATGTCGAATTTCTTTTGGGACCTTGGTTAAAACCGTTTGGACGTCAGTTCTTTGATGTGATTGCCTCTAATCCGCCTTATATTGATGCCAATGATGTGCATATGCAGGCACTCGAGACTGAACCACGTCGTGCTTTAGTGGCAGACAAACAAGGTTTAGCGGATTTAGCTGAGATTATTGTCCAAGCCAAAAAGCATTTAACTGTAGGCGGTTGGGTGGTGCTTGAACACGGCTATGATCAAGCTGATGCCGTGCAGCATCTATTTCGCCAAGCTGGGTATAAGCAAGTGCGTACCGTTAAAGATTATGGTGGCAATGACCGCGTAACATTAGCGCAGTGGCCGCATTAATCGCCAAAAAAAGCGACCTGAGGGTCGCTTTTTTTCACATTGGAAAATCGTGTAAACTGTCTGCGATATCAATTTGATGCAAAGCATTGGTTTCTAAAGCCAAACATAAAGCTGCAATCTTAGCAGTTTCAGTTAAATACTCAGCCTTAAGTGCTACACCTTGTTGCAAGGCATGAATCCCTTCAGCACTAATATCTAAATCATGAGCCGTTTGCAGGGCATCAGGGCGCTGGAAAAAGTCATTGATCAGATTTTTTAGGGCATGATCTGAGGCATTTAAAATGCTTTGGTTAAGCTGTTCATCAAGCTGTGACACAGACGTTGATGAAAAACCGTGGGTGAAATTCTGTACTAGACTTTGCTCTAATACATCAGTCATCTTAAGCATGAATAGACCTTAATCAGGTAATTGAAGCGGAGAATTACAGCCAAATAAGAGCCAACTGGACTCTAAATTTGGGTGAAATTTAACCTATATAAACAGCTTTAGCAAAACACTTAAGATGAATGGTCAGTCATAAAAACCGCTTGGCAAAAGCTAAACTCAGTTTTTAACTCGGTAATTTCCGGGGTTGAGTCCTGTCCATTTTTTAAAAGCACGGTGAAAGGCGCTCGGATCGTGAAAATTTAGAAGCTCGCTAATCTGTTGTAAGCTTTGCTCGCTGTTGACTAGTAAATCAATAGCACGATCACGTCGAATATTATTTTTGAGTTGTTGATAGCTGAAGCCTTCAGCTTTGAGTCGACGTTGTAGTGTCGCCTCAGACATATGTAGACGACGTGCCAATTCACCTAAGTCAAGCCATTCACTCGGTGATAAATTCATGAGTTGTTTACGAATTTGTTGGCTGAGCGCACAAGGATTTTTAAAGCGCACCAACAAATTATAAGGTGTACCTTGTAAAAATTGATAACGTGAGGCCATATCTTGTTTAATGGGGAGTTGAAGATAATTCGCCTGAAAAGCTAAAGCGTTTTGTTGGCTTTGATAGCGAATGTCGCTACAGAAACGGGTTTGATAATCATGATGGGCCATGGTAATTGATGGCTTAAGTTGCATATAGGTTAAACTGATACGCTGACCTGCTAACCAACACATTAAGCTATGCAGCAACATCCAATAACATGCATAAGCAAAAATAGGTTTTACCTCACTTTGATCGTGAATGACGATTTTGGCGATCCCATCTTCTTCAATGAGTTCACCGTGTAGATCATCTAAAAATAAATTAAAGAAGCGCAGAGCCTCTTGAATGGCTTGCTGTAAATTTTCACAATGAATGAGCCACTTACTGAGTAACTGAAAGCTACCGCGTCGTAAAGGCCGACGATCCATCCCAAAAAACTCATCATTCATGGCATCGGCAATCGCCACCCAGAGGTTGCCATATTGTTGAATTGAAACGCGGGCTTTGGCAGAGTCTATAAGTTCCATCCCTATACCGGCACGCTGCAAGATGACTTCGATTTGAAGCGCTTGGGATTTGGCATGGCGTAGTGCCTCGTGTACCAAACTCATGCATATACTGTGCTGATCTTTTGCTATCACTTTGAAATCCTTGTGGTTATTAATGTCCAAATCCATCATGCAAGCTGCAAGCTTTGGAAATTGTACTTAAAAAAAAGACTGATTACTCTGAGCCATAAGTCGAGTAGAAAAACGTTGAGAAAATTACAATGAATATTCAAGGGAAAGTGGCAATTGTCACAGGCGGTGCATCGGGTTTAGGCGCAGCAACAGCAAGCTATTTTGTCAGCCAAGGTGCCCAAGTGATTCTAGTGGATATGAACGCTGAACAGGGCCAAGCTTTGCAAGCGCAATTGGGTGAAAAGGCGCGTTTTGTCGCACTTGACGTGACCCATGAGGCACAAGTCGAGGCGTTCTTCCAAGAATTAACTCATCGTGAAGGACAGGTAGATATTTTAGTCAACTGTGCTGGTATTGCACCTTCTGCCAAAGTATTAGGTCGTGATGGTTTACATGGCTTAGATTTATTTCAAAAAGTCTTAAATATTAACGTCAGTGGCAGCTTCAATATGCTGCGTTTTGCTGCACAAATCATGGCAAAAAATAATCTGGATGGTGAAGAACGCGGTGTGATTATTAATACGGCATCAGTTGCAGCTTATGAAGGACAAATTGGACAAACTGCTTATGCTGCTTCTAAGGGTGCCATTGTCTCAATGACTTTGCCTCTAGCACGTGAGTTGGCGCGTGATGCGATTCGAGTCATGACCATTGCGCCGGGCATTATGTACACGCCAATGATTGCAGCCATGCCTGAGCATGTGCAACAGGCATTAGGTGCGATGGTACCATTTCCAAGCCGTTTAGCACGTCCAGAAGAGTTTGCTCATTTGGCGGGGCATATTGTAGAAAATAGCTATTTAAATGGTGAAGTAATTCGTTTTGATGGTGCCATTCGTATGGCTGCAAAATAGCCTAAGCATTGGAGTGACAGGATGTTGTATAGCCAAGAGCAGCACATGATTCAAGATATGCTGCGTGATTATGCCCAAAATCAACTTAAGCCTACTGCTGCAGAACGCGATCAAAATAAACGCTTCCCCGCTGAAGAATTAAAACAACTCGGTGCTTTGGGCGCTTTAGGCATGACCGTTGATCCTGCATGGGGCGGCGCAGGTTTAGATTATATTTCCTTAGTGTTGGCCTTGGAAGAAATTGCCGCAGGGGATGGCGCCATCTCAACTATTGTAAGCGTACAAAACTCCTTACCGTGTGGCATCTTAGAGCGCTATGGCAGTGAGGCGCAAAAACAGCAGTATTTAACCCGTTTAGCGACTGGCGAATGGTTAGGTTGCTTTTGCTTAACTGAGCCACAGGCCGGCTCTGATGCCAGTGCCTTACAATGCCGCGCACAACGTGATGGCGATGAATGGGTATTAAGTGGCACCAAACAGTTTATTACCACAGGCAAACATGCCCAGCTGGCTTTGGTGTTGGCTGTGACGGACCCACAAGCAGGCAAAAAAGGCATTTCCTGCTTTTTGGTGCCCACCGATACCCCAGGCTATATAGTGTCGCGCTTAGAAAATAAATTGGGACAGCATTGTTCTGATACAGCCACCATTGTGCTCGACAATTGCCGTATTACACACGATCACTTGATTGGGCAACAAGGTGAGGGCTATAAAATTGCTTTATCTAATTTAGAGTCTGGGCGTATTGGTATCGCAGCTCAATCGGTTGGCATGGCACGCGCGGCTTTAGAAGCTGCCGTTGACTATGCCAAAGCGCGTAAAGCCTTTGGGGTGGAGTTGGTTCAGCATCAGGCAGTGAGTTTTCGTTTGGCTGATATGGCCACCCAAATCGAAGCAGCGCGACAGCTCATTTTACATGCAGCAACACTAAAAGATGCTGGTTTACCTTGTTTAAAAGAAGCGTCTATGGCTAAGCTTTTTGCGTCAACCATGGCTGAAAAAGTTTGCTCAGATGCCATTCAAATTCATGGTGGCTATGGTTATGTCAGCGATTTTCCCGTTGAGCGTATATATCGTGATGTTCGGGTCAGTCAAATATATGAAGGCACCTCTGACATTCAACGTATGGTGATTGCCCGCGCAGTCACACAGGCTTAAGCCTCAAAACACCGCACAGCATGTGCGGGGTTTTGAAATTGTATTTAATCTAATAAACATGCTTAACTCCAAAAATAATGATCAAGGTTGATCACATCAGCAGACGGATGTCGCATAAAAAACAATAAGGAATAGTACATGCAAACACTTGAGCAAGCCTATCAAGAATTTGATTTAGAAAAATATATTCAAACTCAATTATATGGCAATGCAGATGACTTAAATGCCTATGACGAGTGCTGTGGTCGTTATCTAGGACAAAATAAAGTTGCCCTGATTTGGCAGGGTAAACACGGTGAACAGCAGACATGGACCTTTGATCAACTGGCCCAAGCCTCAGCCCAATTGGCTAATTACTTGCACAGTATTGGTATTCAAAAAGGGCAACGTATTGCCGGTTTATTGCCACGCACGCCAGAATTGATCATTACAATTTTAGCCACATGGCGCGTTGGTGCGGTCTATCAGCCACTATTTACTGCGTTTGAATCGAAAGCCATTGAGCATCGCCTTGAAAGCGCAGACACCCAATTGGTAGTGACCAATATTGAACAACGTGAAAAACTAAATCGGTTGGAAATCAATCAGATTTTAACAGTAAATGCCCATGCTGATGCTCAAAATATTGATGCTGATTTTTGGGCTGAAATCAATGCGCAGTCAACTGAGCATCAACCTGTTAGGCTGCGCTTTACTGATGATTTTTTAATGATGTTTACTTCAGGTACTACCGGTCTATCTAAATCAGTAGCCGTACCGCTAAAAGCCTTATTGGCGTTTAAAGGCTATATGCACTATGCACTGGACTTACGTGAGCAAGACAGTTTTTGGAATTTGGCTGATCCAGGCTGGGCATATGGTTTGTACTATGGCATTGCAGGCCCATTGGCGTTAGGGCACAGTATTATTTTCGATGAGCGGAATTTTACTGTTGATCATGCGCTTGAGATCATTGAAAAATATCGCGTAACTAATCTGGCTGGTTCACCAACAGCATTTCGCATGTTTTTTGGCTATAAAGAAAAATTTAAGCCGCAGCTGCGTGAGCATTTACGCGTAGTCAGTAGTGCGGGTGAACCCCTAACCCCTGAAGTCATTCACTGGTTTAAACAAGATTTAGGGGTCAATATCTTCGATCAATATGGTCAAACCGAATTGGGTATGGTGATCGCCAATCATCATGGTTTACTCCATGACAAAAAAGTCGGTTCGGCAGGCTTTGCTATTCCTGGGCACCGTTTTGCTGTGTTAAACCAAGAGCATCAAGAACTCGCAGCTGGTGGTATTGGCATCTTGGCTTTGGATTATACCCAGTCGCCGTTATTTTGGTTTAAAGGCTATGGCGGCAATAATCGTCAATCCTTTGTTGGCAATTACTATATCACAGGCGATACGGTACGTTTAAATGAACAAGGGGCGATTGAGTTTGTTGGTCGTGCCGACGATGTGATTACTACCTCAGGCTATCGCGTAGGACCATTTGATATAGAAAGTACCTTATTAGAATGTGAAGAAGTGTTAGAGTCAGCTGTGGTAGGTAAACCAGATCCGGAGCGCACCGAAATTGTCAAAGCCTTTGTGGTACTTAAAACACGTTATGCTGCAACTCAAGCACTAGAAGAAAAACTGCAGCAATATGTGCGCCAACGTTTATCTAAACATGTTTATCCACGTGAAGTGGAATTTGTTAGCAGTTTACCTAAGACTTCAAGTGGAAAAATTCAACGAAATCTGCTTAAAAAACAAGAAATTGCCAAACTAGAGCAGCTTAAACAGGTCAGCTAAACCCTATGACAAGCAAGCAGTCTACGGACTGCTTTTTTATACTTAAATAACGAAAAATCATAAAAAATAGCGAACACGAGGTTCGCTATTTTATGTTGTTATAGACAAAAACTTAGAAGAAGCCAGCCGGTTTAGTTGAGTAGCTGACAAGTAAGTTTTTGGTTTGTTGGTAATGATCTAGCATCATCTTATGGTTTTCACGGCCAATACCTGATTTTTTGTAACCACCAAATGCCGCATGTGCTGGGTAAATATGATAGCAGTTGGTCCATACACGACCGGCTTGAATAGCACGACCTGCACGGTAAGAGGTATGCGTTGAACGTGACCAAACACCTGCACCTAAACCATAAATGGTGTCGTTGGCGATTTTAATCGCATCATCAAAGTCTTTAAACGTGGTGACTGCCAGCACAGGTCCAAAAATTTCTTCTTGGAAGGTTTTCATGCTGTTATGCCCTTTAAAGATGGTCGGTTCAATATAGAAACCTTCGCCCACTTCGTGACGCGCAGCACCACCTGTCAAGACTTGTGCACCTTCTTCACGACCTGTGGCAATGCAGCCTAAGATTTTATCTTGCTGCTCTTGAGAAGCTTGTGCACCAATCATGGTGGTGGTGTCTAAAGGGTGACCGGTTTTAATACGTTTAACGCGTTCTACAGCCATTTCTAAGAAACGATCAGCAATACTTTCTTGTACCAAAGCACGTGATGGACAGGTACAGATTTCACCTTGGTTTAAAGCAAACATTGCAAAGCCTTCTAAAGCTTTGTCTAAGAACTCATCTTCTTGGTCTAAAATATCTGCAAAGAAGATGTTTGGTGATTTTCCACCGAGCTCTAAGGTTACTGGAATAATATTTTCAGTGGCATACTGCATGATCAATTGACCAACGGCAGTTGAACCGGTAAAGGCAATTTTTGAGATACGTGGGTTGGTTGCCAGAGGACGACCGACTTCAACACCATAGCCATTGACAACATTGAGTACACCTGCCGGTAATAGATCTTGGATTAATTCAACCAATACCAAAATACTCGCGGGTGTTTGTTCAGCAGGCTTTAATACAATACAGTTGCCTGCAGCAAGCGCTGGCGCTAATTTCCATGCAGCCATTAAAATAGGGAAGTTCCATGGAATAATTTGACCTACAACGCCTAATGGCTCATGGAAGTGATAGGCCACTGTATCGTGGTCAATTTCAGAAATACCACCTTCTTGCGTACGAATACAGCTGGCAAAATAGCGGAAATGATCAATTGTAAGGGGAATATCCGCCGCTAAAGTTTCACGAATAGGTTTACCATTGTCCCATGTTTCTGCAACCGCAAGCTTTTCTAGATTTTCTTCTAGACGATCCGCAATTTTAAGCAAGATATTGGCACGTTCTGTAGGTGACGTTTTACCCCAAGCATCTTTGGCTTTGTGAGCCGCATCTAAGGCCAATTCAATATCTTCTGCCGATGAACGTGGTACTTTGGTAAACACTTTGCCATCCACAGGTGAAATATTCTCAAAGTATTCACCATTTAAGGGTTTAACCCATTCACCACCAATAAAGTTTTCGTACTGAGCTTTAAATTCTACTTTTGAACCTGGTTGATTCGGATCGATATAGCGCATATTTATTTTCCTTTGCGTCGTGTAATATGTAGCCCAAAGAGCATAAAAAAATTGGAACTGAATAACTCAATCCGCTACATTATGTCTCAAGCATAACTAGCATAAGGTTGGAAAAAGGTAGGCAAAAGTCGAATTACAACACCACGACAATTGTTTACATCAATGACGCCTAGGAAGCGCGTCAATCATTACGTTGTTGTGAGAAGACCAAATGATGACCAAACATAATTTAATAGAAAAAAGACAACAAATTGAGCAGCTAAGAAATGGAATTTCTCGCTCAAGCACACAAGCGAATTTACTCGGTCAAAGTATTATTAGTTCATGGCAGCGTTCAGAAAATGCTGCGATTCCTAAAGAGCGTGTGGCAGCGCCTTTAACTGAGCTCAATGACAGCAGCAGCCCCTTGCAGCATGCTTTGAATTATTGTGCAGATGAGTTGCAACATATTGCTGAGCAATCTCACATGGCATTGGCCGTAGGCGATGTGGGCAGTACCATTATTTGGAGTGCAGCGCATGGACAGATGCGCCGTGAAGCAGAAAATGTTCATTTTATTCAGGGCGGACAGTGGCGTGAAGAATTGGTCGGGACCAATGCTTTGGCGCTGACCTTAAAAACTGAGCAATCTTCTTGTGTATTTTCTAACGAACACTATATGCATTCGGTACAAAACTGGGTGTGTTATGCGGCGCCTATTATAGATCCATATTCTAAAAATATTTTAGGGGTGGTAGATTTATCTACAGTATGGGATAAACACAACAGTTTAGGTTTACTGGCCGCCGAACGCTGCGCATCTATTATTCAAAGCGCGCTGCTTGAGCATCAACGTCAACAGCTTTATATTCGTGCCTTTGCTGTACCTCAAGTCTTATTTAATGGCAAAGTGTTGGTGATTACCCCAAGGCAAATTGAAATTTTGACCATTTTGGCATTATGTCCGCAAGGCCTGACCTTAGACTCATTGCATCAAGCCTTATATGGTGAGCGTAAAGTCAGTATGGGTACCTTAAAGGCAGAAATGTCGCAATTGCGTGAATTGCTGGGCGGGATGCTAGGCTCTAGACCTTATCGATTGCTAGCAGATGTTGATGCAGACTTTTTGCAAGCGGAGACTGCTTTAGATCGCGGTGCAACTGAGGCAGCACTTAAACTGTGCGCAGGCGTGTTTTTGGCCAAAACCGAAAGTCCATTTTTAACGGCATGGCGCGATTGCTTAGAATCGCGCTTAAGTGATGCGATTTTTAAAGCCAATGAAACTGATGTACTGCTTAAACATGTAGCACGCTGCCCAGAAGCCATTGATGCCGTTGAGCGCCTGATTGAATTAATGCCCAAAGCACATCCGGTGCATCAAACCTTACTCAAATATAAAGAACCTTAAAGCCCGCGTGCTTTAAGCCAAGTAAACAAAGTTTGATACGCCAGCTCGCGCACGGGTTTTTGAGACAACACTACATCATGCATGGCCTGTTGCAAGGCAATAATTTGTACGTCGCCTGCAATATGCCGTGTGCAACGGTCAATATCACCCACATTTAAGATAATATCGCTTTTTTGCACCTGTGCTGACCATGTTCGCGGGCGACTGCTTTGATGGCTGTGCATGACTAAGGTGGGCAAATTCAGTCGAATACCGCGTTGCAATTCTTGCTGTACCACATACACCGCGCGTAAAAAGCTTAAACGCACAAAAGGATAGTGTTGTGGTTTAAGCTTTAAATTAAATTCCCACTCGCCTTTAAGCTCTTTATGCAGACTTGGTACATAAAGTGGGTTTAAACTACTTGGTAGATATAAATTAGGAAAAACTTGACCCAGTTTAATCAGTTGGCTTAAAGCAAACTGACTCATTTTAGAGCTTAAATTAAAATCAAAAAAAGGACTATTCAGCCATAGGGCTTTAAGTAAAGGATGCTTACTGTTACGCGCAGCATATGAGGTACAAATCAGTCCACCAGTCGAATGTCCGGCTAAAATTAAGCTTTGATGACCCTCACGCCAAATAATGTCCAAGGCTTGGCTAATTTCGGCATCGTATTCACGTAAATCATGCACGTTATAGGCTTTTTGATGGGCGAGAAGCGCGCGACCATATTTGCGTAAATCTAAGGCATAAAAATCATAATCATGCTGATTAAATTGTAATGCCATCTCGGCTTGAAAAAAGTAATCAATAAAACCATGAATATACAGCACAGCCTTTTTGGTGGGCAGATTGGCTTTTTTGCGAATCAGTTTTGCCACTACTTGCCCTTCATAGTCATTGGGTAAGTCTAAGGTGGCGCAGGCAAAACCTGCACCTAAAGGATCATCTTGATACTGAACTGGAAATTGAAAAGGACTGGCCATATAGCGTTAAATTTTATTCTTGTAAAAGAACATCTTTGAATAAGTTGTCTGCGTTGTCAAATAAAAAAAGTCAACCCATTGAGTACGGGTTGACCATAAAGCATGTAAGTACAAAGACTGGGAAAACTTACATTGCCGCTTTAAAACTCACCACATCAGCATGAGAGGCCTTCATGGCTGATTTAAAGATACTAACGACATCGGCATGGCTAGCCTTACGTGGATTGGTCAGCATGCAGGCGTCTTTTTGTGCATTTTCTGACATTACATCTAGATCTTCCTCTTTGACACCAAGTTCCGCTAAGCCTGCTGGAATACCAATCGATTGAGAGAGGGTGCGAATGGTAGCAATGGCAGCATGGGCCGCTTGAGTGGTGGTTAAACCTTGCGTATTCACACCCATGAGTTCTGCAATACGGGCATAGCGCTCAGGGCAGGCAATCAGGTTAAATTCACAGACATGCGGTAAGAGCACTGCATTACATACGCCGTGTGGAAGGTTATAGAAGCCACCTAATTGATGCGCCATGGCATGTACATAACCCAGTGATGCATTGTTAAAGGCCATACCTGCTAAATACTGTGCATAACTCATGGCATCACGGGCTTCTAAGTTATCGCCATTGGCAACCGCTGGACTTAACCACTGACTAATCATGCTAATGGCTTTTTCTGCACAAGCATCGGTAATTGGGTTGGCTGCAGTAGAAACATAGGCTTCAACAGCATGCGTTAAGGCATCCATCCCTGTCGCTGCAGTTAGAGCTGCGGGTTTGGCCAACATTAATTTTGGATCATCAATGGCAATAAGAGGGGTACAACGCCAGTCCACAATTGCCATTTTGACATGGGTGTCGGTATTGGTGATGATACAAAAACGTGTCATTTCTGAGGCAGTACCTGCGGTGGTGTTTACAGCAATCAGCGGTGTCATAGGGACTGAGCTTTTGTCAATGCCTTCATAGTCACGAATATGGCCGCCACCTGCGGTCACTAAGCCAATACCTTTGGCACAGTCATGCGATGAGCCACCACCTAAAGAGACAATAAAGTCACAGCCGTGTTGGTTATAGGCATCTACGCCATTGTGGACGTTAATGTCGGTTGGGTTAGGTTCTGCACCCGCAAAAATATGACTTTCTACGCCAGATTCTGTTAAATAGCCAGCAATCACATCGGCTACGCCAAATTTATATAAACCGGCATCCGTCACAATGAGTGCTTTTTTTGCGCCTAAATTTTTGGCTTTATTGCCAATTTCTTTGGCACAGCCGGGGCCAAATAAAGATACACACGGGATGTAAAAGCCGTTGGTTTGATCTGCAAGATGTTTAAACGCCATGGTCTGATTCCTTCTACCATTCTTTTGATTATTATCGGTGACCCTCACCGTTGCTTAGAGTATCTAAACTAAAGCAGAAAATGAAAACCTACCAAATACCTACCATGAGATTTTTTCATAGTGATGTTATCGTTCAATTCAGGAAGTTATAGGCGACAAGGCATGTCTTTTGCTAGCTGAAAAGTTTGCGAAAAAATGCTAGGCTACAGCGGTTCTTTGATGGTATGGGCTTATGAAACAAGAAACTGCACTGAAACTTTTAAAAGCAGGAGAAAATGTCTTTTTGACTGGTTCGGCCGGTGCAGGGAAAACCTATACCTTAAATCAGTACATTCAATACTTAAAGGCACGTAAAGTCCCTGTTGCGATTACTGCATCCACTGGCATTGCAGCCACGCATATGAATGGTATGACCATTCATACTTGGGCGGGGATTGGCATTAAAGACGTGCTGAGCGATCATGATTTAAAAAACATGAAGGAACGTAAATATTTAAAAGAGCATTTAGAAAATGCACAAGTCTTGATTATTGATGAAATCTCGATGCTACATGCCAAGCAGCTCAATCTCGTTAATCAAGTGTTAAAATATTTTAAAGAAAGCGATGCTGCTTTTGGCGGCATTCAAGTGATTGTGGCAGGGGATTTTTTCCAGTTGCCACCCGTGGGTAAACCTGAAGAACGCAATCGTGATAAATTTTGCTTTATGTCTGAGGCATGGGTCGAAGCCAAGTTTCGGGTCTGTTATTTGACCGAACAACATCGTCAAGGCAATGACTATTTAAACGATATCTTAAATGCGATTCGTCGCCAAAGCATTGACCAACAGCATATTCAAGCCTTGCGTAATACTCAGCAGCAAGAGATCGGCGATACTTTTACCCGTTTATATACCCATAATGCCGATGTTGATCAAATCAACTTTCAGCATTTAAATGCCTTAGAAGCTGATGCGCGTCAATTTGATGCTAAATGTGATGGTAATGCCAAGTTGGTTGAAACACTCAAATCCTCGGTACGTGCGCCAGAGAGCTTGATTTTAAAGAAAAATGCCAAAGTAATGTTTGTTAAAAACAACTTTGAAATGGGCTATATCAATGGCAGCTTAGGCGAAGTGGTGGGTTTTAGCGAAGATGAAGAATACGGCATCTTACCTAAAGTGAAACTGACCGATGGCACCACTTTAGTGGTGGAGCCTGAAACTTGGTCGGTGGATAACGATGCCGGTAAAACTATTGCCAGTTTTCAGCAAATTCCACTGCGTTTAGCATGGGCGATTACCATTCATAAATCACAAGGCATGACCTTAGCGGCTGCGGAGATTAATCTCAGCCATACTTTCGAAAAAGGGCAGGGTTATGTGGCGCTATCACGTTTAAAAAGTTTAGATGGCTTAAGGTTACTGGGTTTTAATTTACAAGCCTTAGAATTAGACAGTTTGGCCTTAAAAGCCGATCGACGTTTCCAAGAACTGTCTAGTGAAGCAGAAACCAACTTTATGGATGTCGATCTAAGCTTACAACATAAAGCCTTTATTCGTCATTGTGGCGGCACACTCAATGAAGCTGAAATTCAGCGCAATGAGAAAAAAATGGCTAAACATTCGAGCAAGCAAAACATGGGTGCACAAACCATTGAAGAGACACGTATTTTGTTTGAAGAAGGTTATCATGTTCAAGATATTGCCAATGAACGCGGTTTAACCCCTGCCACGATCATTAACCATTTAGCCAAATTACAAAAAGATGGTCTAGATATCTCTGAAGCGCATCCGGGCGAGGATGTGGTCGAGCAAGTGCGTAAAATTTATAAACGTTTAATCAAACGCCAAAATCCTGAACATTTTGGTGAAGATGGTGCCATTAAATTGCGTCCGATTGTGGAGGCCAGCAGTCCACGTATTGGCTATGATCAAGTACGTTTGGCCTTACTTTTTATCAAATAACTGTGCTTTAAATCGTGGGGCTCAGCTAAAACCAAAGCTGCTCCACCTCAGTCAGGCAGAGCTGTTCTTGAAAAATAGCCTAAGCATAAATATAAGCACGATTTTTGTCTGAAAATCAAACAATTAAATATTGCTGAATTTTAATCAAAGATTTTTATGGTAAATTGAATTAAATTCACTGTTTAATGCGCTGCTATGTTAGAAATTCGGCATTTAAAAACCTTATTGGCATTACGCGAACATGGTTCTTTGGTAGCAGCTGCCAATGATCTATGTTTAACTCCTTCAGCGATTTCCCATCAACTTAAAGAGCTCGATCATTGGTATGGAGTGGAGGTGGTCAATCGTCGTAGTCGACCGGTCAGTTTTTCAAATGTAGGGCAGCGCTTACTCAAATTAGCCGATGATGTGATTCCGCAGATTCAAATTGCCCAAACCGATATCACGCGCATTGTGTACGGACAAACTGGACGAATTATCTTTTCATCTGAATGTCACAGCTGCTTTGATTGGTTAATGCCACTGCTCAATCAATACCGACAGCAATATCCAGATGTTGACCTTGATTTTGCCTCGGGCTTTGAAGCCAATCCACATGAATTATTGCAAAACTCAGAATTTGACTTACTGATTACCGCAGATCCAATTGCATTAAAAGGGATTGAATATTTCCCAATTTTTGAATACGAATCGCGCTTAGTACTGGGAATCACTCATCCTTTAGTTCGTGCTGCAACTATTAGCATACACGATTTAGCAGAAGAAACCTTAATTACCTATCCTGTCGACAAGCACCGTTTAGATATTATGGCCAAGCTATTTATTCCGGCCAATATTCAACCCAAAAGTATTCGTACCACCGATTTAACCCAAATGTTGATTCAATTGGTGGCCAGTGGGCGTGGTGTGGCGGCTTTACCGGATTGGGTGGTAAATGAATATGAGCAAAAAGGCTGGGTCACTTCAAGACGTTTACAATGTGTGTCAGAACACGGTTTAAGACGTACCTTATATGCAGGCTACCGTACTGATGATAAAGACAAAAGTTATTTCGAGGGCTTTTTAAAGCAGCTCGAGAAATTTTCAAAAAAACGTCAGTATTATTATCCTTAAACAGCTTGATCCTATAAAGGATTTCATCTAAAAAGCCTGCTGTTAATTCACTTAGTTCACCATGCAAAGGAGGGAAGCATGCGCCGTGATGGATGGATTATTGTGGCAGGTTTTATGGCTGCAATTCATGTAGGAAAGTTACCGCCCGCTGTGCCAGTGTTACAACGTGATTTAAATATTTCGTTGGTGGAAGCGGGACTTCTGCTGTCTTTGGTACAAGGCGCAGATATGCTCTTGGCTTTACTCCTAGGCAGTTATAGCGAGAAAATCGGTTTAAAACGCTGCATGGTCTTGGGTTTATTGCTTTTGGGCAGTGCCAGTAGTGTAGCGGCAATCTCTCCAGACTTTAAAATCCTACTGTTGTTACGTGCCATAGAAGGATTAGGCTTTTTATGCATTACCTTAACTGGGGCAGCTTATTTACGCCAACTGGTTACAACTCAACAATTACAAAAAAAATTAGGCTTATGGAGTGCCTATATGGGCGGTGGCATGGGCCTTGCATTATTGTTTACGCCGCTATTACTGAGTTTTTGTACTTGGCAGCAGGTCTGGTTAGGCTATGGTGTGCTGAGTTTTACTTTGGCCTTAATATTAACCTTACAGTTACCCATACCACCTGCCAATCCACATAGTCTTAATGTGTTAAAAGTATTGCGTCTAGTGTTGAAGCATCGACCTGCATGGTGGTTGGCGCTGATTTTTGCCTTATATGCAGGCCAATGGTTGGTGTTGGTAGGATTTTTACCCACGATTTATGAGCACAATCATATTTCATTGAGCTTGGCTGGGGCATTGACTGCCGTTGTCGCAATCAGTAATGCATGTGGTACAGCATTATGCGGACGCTTATTACAGCATGGCATACCTGCCTCTAGGTTGATGCGTATTGGCTTTGTGGTGATGCTCCTGACTGCGCTAACTTTCTATATTTTCTCAGCCTACTTGCCATTTTTTGTGCAATATACGTGTGTCATTGCATTTTCTTTATTTGGCGGATTAGTACCAGCGAGCGTATTTTCTCAAGCCATGCACGTTGCACCGCACGCCCATTGTATTCCCGCCACCATTGGTCTAACGCTGCAATGTTCAGCATGCTTACAATTTTTATTGCCACCTTTGGCAGCAAGCTTGGTGGCGTGGACAGGCACATGGGGATGGCTAGGCGTCGCCATGCTGCTTTTATCCTTGCTTGCCTTGATCTTGGTGCAGGTCTTATTTCAATTACAGCGTTCAAGACTGACCAATCAATAGTGATAAAATACCTGCGGCAATGAGTGGTCCGACTGGTACACCACGTAAGACTGCTACACCAGCCACGGTGCCAATGAGTAAACCTGCGACAATATTGGGTTGATGGCTCATTAGACTTACACCGCGCGCACCTAACCATGCTACAAACATGCCGACAGCGATGGCCATTAATGATTTCCAATGTAAAAAAGATTTTAAAATGGCGTCACCTGGAATCTTGCCACTGGCAATTGGGGTAAGTACGCCAATGGTTAAAATAATAATACCCAGATTTAAGCCATGTTGTTGCAGCAAAGGAAAAAACTCAGCCAGTGGTGTGATCTTAAATACAATTAACACCGCAGCAGCAATGGTTACAGCACTGTTATGACTGAAAATACCAACAGCCAATAATAGCAACAGCACAATTAAATTTAAATCAAGATGGGAGAGCATACGCGCAGTAACGTCAAAAGGGCAGTGGCATTGTAAGCCCATCAGGCAATTTCTACAATTTCAGTATAAAATGGCGTTTTACCAGACCAGAAGTTTAAGCTCAATGTTGTTAGAAAAAATGTTGCAATCACAAGGTTTTGGCTCACGTAAAGCTTGTCAGCAGCTGATCAAAAATGGTGCTATTGCGATTCATGGCCAAGTCGTGACTGATCCAAAATATAAATTGGAGATAAATGAGTTAAATTTTTCTGTGTATGATGAGCAATATCAATATCGCGACAAGGTTTACATTGCCTTACATAAACCACAAGGCTATGAATGCTCGCATCAAGCCACGCATCATTTTAGTGTCTTTGATTTGTTTGATTCAGTGTTGGTAAACCGCGGTATTCAATGTGTGGGACGTTTAGATCAAGACACCACGGGTTTACTGTTGCTGACCGATGATGGGCAATTTTTACAAGCGCTGACTCATCCTAAAAAGCATGTACCCAAAGTTTATATCATGCATACCGCCGACCCTGTCACCGATGAACAAATTGCAAAGCTGAGCCAAGGGGTAGCGCTACGTAATGAAACGGGTATTTTTGCTGCTACGGATGTTATGCGTTTAGACACACACCATTTACAAATGACGGTGCATCAAGGGGTTTATCATCAAGTTAAACGCATGTTGGCCGCCGTGGGCAATAAAGTTGAGCAGCTGCATCGTCAACAAATTGGAGCATTTAGCTTGCCACAAGATCTTGAGGTAGGTGAGTGGATGTATTTAAATGCCGCGCAAATTGAACATGCCAGAACTCGGGCAGATTCACTTTAAGAAACAATGATAAGTTTGAAACTCATCATCTTTGACAAATCCCATACTTTCATAGAGTTTATGTGATTGGTAATTGCTTTTTTGAGTTTCTAAACTTAAACGTAGAGCATTTTCATGCCGTGCAAATAAAATTGCGGTATCAATCAATTGTCGTGCTGAACCTTGGCGACGATAAAGTGGTGTGACGTAAACATCATCTAAAATATAATAGGTGGAACACGCCACTGATGAAAAACCCAAATACAATAAAATAAAACCGGTAATCACATCATCTTTGACATGAATAAAAATCACGCTTTCTTGGTTTTCAAAACGTTGTTTGAGAAAACCATAAGATAACTTCAGCTGCGAAGAGGCACCATAAAATTGACGATATTCATCAAACAGAATCGCCAATTGTTGTAAATCATCTTGGGTGGCACGTCGGACAATCATGTGCTGTTCCTTATTGTTTTTATCGCGTTTTAGCATACAAAAGATTAACAGCACGCGCGTTGATTTTTTGTGACTTAAGGTTTTTTGTCCTGTTGTAACAGCGCATTTAAAGTGGCAAAAAGCTCTGCATCTTGCTGCTCTAAGCCGGTAAGGGGCAAGTTTTCTATAGCTTTGTCAGACGCAGCAGAATTTTGTAACGATTTTTGAACGGCATGATGTTCAATCTGAAAAGGAATAGATTGAGTTTTTACCACCTGTTTAAAAAAAAGGCGAACCGCTTGTGCGGGACTCATACCAAGCTGTTCAAATACGGCAAAGGCTTGCTGCTTCTCTTCGCTGCCAATTCGAATTTGATAGACTTCTGTTTTACGCATCAGGATATTACCGTTGTGAGGGCTAAGTTTTAAATGACATTGTCATTACAAGGTAATTGCAAGTCAAGCTTGGAGCTAAATTGCATTGCTTGCCCTGTCAGTGGATCTGTAAAGGCAATCTGTTTTGCCAGCAACTGTAAAGGCGCGCTAAAATCATCATCGGCTTTATGGCAGACAGTGGGATAGAGCGGATCATTTAAAATCGCAATGCCTAAATAATTCAGATGCACTCGTAATTGATGCTGTTTTCCAGTCTTAGGTCGAAGTTCATATTTGGCAAATTGATGATTATGCGCTAGCACGTCAATATGAGTTTCGCTGTTAGGGGGACCCTCAAGCACCTGCATGGTATAAAACGGCTCGCCCTTTTGCATATGTAGTTTTAAGGTATGTGGCAGCGTAACTGTGTGACAACATGGGGCAATCGCATGATAGGTTTTTTGTACCAAACGTTCGGCAAACATCTGTTGATAGGCACCGCGAGAAGCAACTTGCTTAGACATTAGCACCACGCCAGCAGTTTCACGATCTAAGCGATGAATTGGGGTTAAATCTGGGTTTTGGGTGCGTTTTTTTAAGCGAACCAACAAGGTTTCTTGGACATACTGACCACTTGGGCTCATGGTTAAAAAATGTGGTTTGTCTACCACCAACAGATGTTCATTCTCAAATAAAATCTGTTCTTGAAAGGGCACATGAGTTTCATGGGCTAAAAAGCGATAATAAAATACATGTTGATTGGGCGTATAGGCGCTGTTCATACTCAGCTTATCCCCACTCTGGTTATAGACTAAGCCAGCATCCAAACGTTGTTGCCATTCACTCGCTTGAATATGCGGAAAATTTTGACTTAAGTAAGTAAAGAGAGTGGCAGGTGTGGTCTTAAGTGGAGGTAAAAACACTTTACTGGCAGTGACGCCATCAATCATGGGAGGAACAAATGCAGTGTCAATCATGCTTGGCCTTGCTAAAAAATATACAATTCCACTGCTGAACATGGGCATTGCAACAGGGCAATGTTATGATATTCGATCTTTACCCTCCTGTCGTGAGTATTATGCAGTATTCCTTCCAGCTTCAATTGAATAACGAAAACGATACCCAAGCATTAGCCCAAGTATTGGCCGCCAATTTTAAGCAAGGGATTGTGTATTTGATTGGTGATTTGGGTGCAGGTAAAACCACCTTAAGTCGTTATTTTTTACAGAGTTTAGGCCATCAAGGTGCGGTTAAAAGTCCAACTTATACCTTAGTTGAGCCGTATCAGATCCAAGGTCAAGATATTTTTCATTTTGATTTATATCGTTTAAATGACCCTTATGAGCTTGAATTGATGGGGATTCGTGACTATTTAGATACCCCAAATGCACTATTTTTATTTGAATGGCCATCTAAAGGTGGAGATGAAATTCCAGCTGCGGAATTAATCATTGATATTGCAAAATCAGAAGATGAATTGACGCGTATTGCCACCTTAACCAGCCAGCATAGTGCCTTACAACAGGCTTTGGAGACACGTTTTAACCATGAATAATGCTGTGAGTGTACGCCGTATTCAAACCTTAGATGCGGCACTTGCCAACCAAATTGCTGCCGGTGAAGTAATTGAACGCCCTGCGTCTGTGGTCAAGGAGCTACTTGAAAATGCCATTGATGCGGGTGCGACACAAATTACCATTCGTGTGGCACAAGGTGGTACTACACTGATAGAAATCATGGACAATGGTCGCGGCATTCATCCAGATGATTTGCCCCTGGCGGTGATGCGTCATGCCACCAGTAAAATTTATCATGCTGATGAATTACACGCGATTGTTAGTTTGGGTTTTCGTGGTGAAGCCTTAGCATCCATTGCTGCAGTATCGCGTTTGAGTCTAACCAGTAGCCAAAATGAGGATGGCATCGGTTATATGGTTGAAGTCAATGGTACTGCTTTTAATGGCGAGACTGCCCAAGCGGTGGCGGCGCCAAAAGGTACCCATATTCGGGTACAAGACTTATTTTTTAATGTACCAGCAAGACGTAAATTTTTAAAAAAACCTGGTACAGAGTTTGGGCACATTGAAGAAGTGGTGCGCCGTTTAGCCCTGATTCATTTTGATATTCGTTTTGTTTTGGAACATAACGACCAAATTCGCCTTAATTTGCCCATCGCCCACAGCGGTGAATTACGTATGCAGCGCGTACAGCAGCTTTTGGGTAAACAGTTTAGTCAAAATGCCTATTGGATTGATGCCCAAGGGCAAAGCTTGAGTTTATCTGGTTGGTTAGGCCATCCCTCGGATGCACGCGCGCAAGCGGATTTACAGTATGTCTATGTCAATGGACGGATTGTCAAAGATAAAACCATCAGTCATGCCTTAAAAATGGCTTATGACGGGATTTTGCATGGCCATCAATATGCGGGTTATTTACTGTTTTTAGAAGTTGATCCGCAAGATGTAGATGTCAATGTGCATCCCACCAAACATGAAATACGCTTTTTAAATCAACGTGAAGTGCACGAGTTTGTACGCCATCATGCTAAAGCGACACTCGCGCAATTTCAAACCGCCACAGCTGATTTATCAGAGGCAATGAAGCCTACGCCTGCCTTGATAGCTCCGCAGCCCAGTCAGCAAGAACAATTGCCACTGCATCGTCCAACAGTAGCTTCTGTTGCCGATGTTGTACCGCCATATAACGACTATCATCAAGATAGGTCAGGACCAAGTGTGGCGTATCAGGCACGCAGTCAATATCAGCCTTCACAACAGGTCAATAACGCTATTCAGAGCTATTTAGCCCCTTTGCGCGAAGAAGAGGCACACAGCAGCCTTACTGCGCCTGTAGCTGTAACTCCACATCAGCCTCAAGCTCAAGTGGATGAGTATCCTTTAGGCACCGCAATTGCGCAATTGCATGGTATCTATATTTTGGCGCAAAATCATGAGGGCTTAATTATTGTTGATATGCATGCCGCACATGAACGCATTGTATTGCAAAAAATGAAAGCTGCATGGGATCAACCAGAATTTTGGATGTCACAACAGCTTCTGATTCCAAAAGTGGTGAGCATTAATCGTATGCAAGCGCTACGGGTCAATGAGTTAAAGCCACAGCTGATGCGTTTAGGTCTAGAGATTGATCAATATGGTGAAGATCAAGTTATTGTGCGTGGGGTACCTGCCATCTTACAAAAGGCTGATTTCTCCGCCTTAGTGCCTGAATTACTTAATGATTTAGATCCCAATGATCAAGCTGCAGGCTTACAGCAAAAACGTGATGAAATTTTAGCAGGTATGGCTTGTCATGGTGCAGTGCGTGCCCACCGTATGTTGAGTCTATCTGAAATGAATGCCTTATTGCGTCAGATGGAACAAACGGAATTTGCCAGCCAATGTAACCACGGTCGCCCAACTTGGCGTGCCTTTCCATTGGCACAGCTCGATAAACTTTTTGCTCGAGGAGAGTAGTTTTCATGTCAACACAATTGCCGGTCATCAATTTAATGGGACCTACTGCAAGTGGTAAAACCGCTTTGGCATGTGAACTGTATGAACAAGGTGGCTTTGAACTGATTTCAGTGGATTCCGCCTTGGTATTTAAAGATATGGATATTGGGACAGCCAAACCTACTCAAGCCGAGCAGGCGCAATATCCGCATCATTTAATTGATATCATTAGCCCTGTAGAGGTGTATTCTGCGGCTGAGTTTGTTCGTGATGCCAGTCGTTTAATTGATGAAATCCATTCGCGTGGTAAAACCCCAATTTTGGTGGGGGGTACCATGCTGTATTTTAAAGCACTGCTTGAAGGTTTAGCAGATAACCTGCCGAATGCCGATTATGATATTCGCCGTGCGATTGAAGCCCAAGGGGAGGCTCAAGGTTGGGAATCTGTCTATGCAGCGCTTTGTGCAGTCGATCCACAAGCAGGGCAAAAATTCAAACCCAGTGATAAGCAACGTATCATACGTGCCTTAGAAGTCTATCAATTAACCGGTAAGCCGATTAGCCAGTTACAAGCAGAACAGCCTAAAAACCTACCATATCGTTACAACTTTCATAACTTTGCTCTAATGCCAGATCGTGCAGAATTACATCAACGCATTGCCAAAAGACTCGATATAATGTGGGAAATCGGATTTTTACATGAAGTGATTTCAATTATGGGAAAATACGATTTAAGCCCAGAAATGTCGTCGATGCGCTGTGTAGGTTATCGTCAAGTGTTAGATTTTCTACAAAAAGGTGATAAAAGTCGCGAAAGTGTACAAGAAATGCGGGATAAAGCCTTATTTGCAACACGACAACTCGCCAAACGTCAATATACTTGGTTACGTTCTTTGCAAGAAGCGCATCAATTTCAAACATATTTAACAATAAAGCAAGCGCAAGAAGACTTGCGAAACCGCTACAGATAAAGCAAAATTTAACAGCTATCTTTTTTATAAATTTTAATTGAAAAATAAAGATAGATTTTTTGCGCTGATTTTTAAATTATTTTTTGGAGTTATAACATGTCTAAAGGTCAAACTTTACAAGATCCGTTCTTAAATTCTCTCCGTAAAGAACGTATTCCAGTGTCTATTTTCCTTGTGAACGGTATTAAATTACAAGGTCACATCGAATCTTTTGACCAATACGTTGTTCTATTAAAAAATACAGTAAGCCAAATGGTTTACAAACATGCAATTTCTACAGTTGTTCCTGCACGTAACCCACGTCCTGCTGGCGCGCCTGCTGGTGGTCAAGCAGCTGGTGGCTTTGGTGGTCAACCGACAGGCGGCTTTGGCGGTCAACCTGGTGGCTTCGGTGGTCAAGGCGGCTTCGGTGGTCAAGGCGGCTTCGGTGGTCAAGGTGGCTTCGGTGGTCAAGGTGGCTTCGGTGGTCAAGGCGGCTTCGGCGGTCAACCTGCTGGTGGCTTCGGTGGTCAAGGCGGCTTTGGCGGTCAACCTGCTGGTGGCTTCGGTGGTCAAGGTGGTTTTGACAACGATACAAAATTTGACGATGCACAAGAAGACGACAACAATCGTTAATTCAGCATAAAAGAAGGCCTCGCGATTGCGAGGCTTTTTTTATGACTATAACAGTAACCCTTATAAAACAATCTAAGCCGTATGCTGATAGATACGTATGCAGCACTGCTTTAAGGTCAAAGCTTGAACTGAACTTATCTAGGGCTTGTAGGATGAGGTATGGTAAAAGTTAGCCATTAAAAAGCCAGTACATAGACTGGCTTTTTAATCAAATCCATTAAGAAGGATTTTTCTTACTGTCTAAACGTGGATCTTTAATTTCTACATAGGCATTGTTACGTACCTCGCGTAGCCAATGATCCAGTTCAGTTTCAAACTGACGTTCTGCCAAAATTTGACGCGCGACACGTTGTTGATATTCTTCAGTCATATCGTGTTGACGGGTATCAGTGACTTGCAGAATGTGCCAACCAAATTGACTTTCAAACGGCTGACTGATTTGTCCCACTTCATTGGCTTTCATTTGGCTTTCAAATTCAGGCACCATCATGCCTAAATTAACCCAACCTAAGCTACCACCGTCACGTGCTGAACCTGGGTCATTGGAGAAAGTGGCAGCTAAAGTAGCAAAATCTTCACCATTTTTTAAACGGCTATGTAAGTTGTCAATCATTTGCTTAGCTGCTTCTGGGCTGACCACTTCTGAGGTTTTAATCAAAATATGGCGGGTTTGATACTGCGGCACAATGACTTTTTTCTCAGTCGATTTGCGTTCTAGTAATTTCATGACATGAATACCATCGCTTGATAGAATCAGCTCAGACACTTGTCCATGATTCAATGGCGCAATACGTGCTGCAAGTTCGGCTGGAATCTCAGACAAGGCACGAAAACCCATGTCAGCACCTTGTACATCGCTGCCATTTTGGCTAAAGCGTTTGGCAATGGCATCGACATCATTGCTGTCTTGTAAAGCCGCTTTAACCTGCTGTGCCACTGCTTGTGCATTTTCACCCGCTACGCGTAAGTGTAGTACATGTGCTTGTGTACCTAGTGCTGCTTGTCCTTGGGGTGTTTTTAAGAAGTTGGCCACGTCTTGGTCAGTAATTTTAATACGTGAGTTGACTTGTTGTTGGCGCACACGTTCTAAGCTTAAATCTGCAGCAATAGTGCGACGTAAATTGGCATAGCTACCTGCTTGTTTAGTGTCGATGCTTTTTTGGAAGCTCGCTAAATCTTGAAAGCCATTTTGTTTGGCAACGGCCAAAGTTGCTTCATTTAAGGTTTTTTCATCTAGAGGGATATTATAGCGTTTAACTTGCTCAAGCTGTGCTTGACGATCAATCAATTGCTCAAGTGCCATCTGGGCGAAATACGGCTGTGGTGGCACTTCACGTTTTTGTGCAGCAAATTGTTGTTGCATTTGTGCCATGGCTTGCATCACATCACTGGCTAAGATCACGCTATTGTCAACTACAGCCACAATTTGATTATTGCTTTGAGCAAAGGTTGCGATGCTGGTTGACATCAGCACAGCCAATGCAGTTGCTTTCATTAAATGTTTTAACTGTTTCGTCTTCATTAACGCTGTGTCCAAGATTGCTGAGTTTTATCAAAACCTAAAATACGGTTTTGCATTAAAGATACAAGTTTATTATTGAAACCGCCTAAGCCTTTTAAGCTAAATTCTGCCATCACAGCACGTTTGGCTTTGCTGTCTGGTGCATTGACATCATCTAAATCGTTATAGTAAGAACGACCATAGACTGAAACGCCCCAACAGCATGATTCATAGTTAATACCCAATAAGTACTCACGACCGACATTGTTGTCAATGTCATATTGGGCATGACCCAAAATACGCCACTGCTCAGAGATCGGTTGAATAAAAGAGGCGACCACTTGATCGTAACTCTCTTGACGGTTAGCTAGGTTTTGACGATAGAAATAGCCAACGTTATACAACTGACCACGGTCATTGCTGTAGAACATTTGTAAGTCACGCTGAGCATTGTCACCATTGGACATCCATGCGCTATTGGCACTCACCAACACGTTTTCTGATAATTGGCTTGCAAGGCTGACCACAGGACCCGTACGGTCTTCACGGTCAAATTCATCACTTTGGTTGTTTAAAGTGACGCGGCGATCTTCAAAGAAGAAACTTTGACCAACGCTAGCTTTTAAACGCTCTAAACCAACATCATCAAATAAACTATAGCTTAAGCCAAGTGAGGCAAAGTTATTGTCTTCAAGACGATCATTACCATAAAAACGACGCGGACTAAACAATTGATCATAACTGATGGATGCATTGACGGAGTCAAAGTTTGGATAACCTTGTTGTTCTTCGTATGGTGCATAGGCATAGAATACGCGTGGTGTTAAGGTTTGTAAGAAATGACCTTCTTTTTCAAAGGTTAAACCTGCATCTACACTCAACTGCGGTACAGTCACCGATTTATTTTTACTCGATGAATTGGTTTGGTTTTGTGCATCACGGGTATCTTGATCAAAGAAGGTATTGACGTTGCGTACCGATACTTCAGGCAAGATATATGACCATGGGGTACGGTAGTTATAACGTACGGCAAAATCATTATAAAAACGTGTACCGCTTGGCTGGAGTGAATCAGGATTGTTATTGCTCAGCAAGTTGACGTCTTTTTTAAAGTAAGCTGTGTCGTTGTTATATTCGTATTGTAAACCTTGTGGATTACCGCCTTTGTAGTTAAGCAAGAACTGCGGTAAACGCGCATAAGGACGGTCTACGTCAGGAATTGTTTTATCTAGCGTTTGGAAATCTTCAACTTTGAGCTGTGCTTTTAACCCAGGTACACCATTACGGTAATTAAGTTCCCAAGCACGACGTAAATTCAAATCAGTTTTTGAGTTCGGGTTGTTGTCTAAATCAGTAAAGACATCTTTATCCGATGCATAGTTATAGTCTAAACGGGTATTGAATTGATCATTGATTTGCCAATCATGATGAAAACGTAAGTGTTTACGATCTTCACCAGCATAGTCATCATCAGATGGTAAATAACCACCAAAGACTTCACCTTGACCAAAATTTTCGGTTAAGTAACGGAATTCACCTTCAAGCATGGCACCACGGCTGCCTAAATAACGTGGCGTAACCGTGGCATCAAAATTAGGGGCTAAATTTAAATAAATCGGCAGCGAAATTTCAGGCCCACCATCACTGGTATAACCAAAGCTTGGCGTGAGTAAACCTGTGGTACGACGATCATCAATCGGGAAGTTAAAATAGGGTACTGCTAAGACAGGTGTGTCTTTAATATACAGCTTAGTGCCGCGTGTTTCACCACGTCCTGTTTCACGATTCAGCTCAATTTCATCCGCCTGAATTTTCCACGTTGGTTTCTGCTGTGGTGGACAAGTGCTGTAAGTGGCATTATTAAGCACCACCACATTTTCAGAGGTTTTGGCAATTTTTTCAGCGTAGCCATAAGCATGCTGCTGTTCGGCAATGTAATAGCTGTTATTTAAATCGCCTTGTTGGGTTTTTAAATTGTAATTAATTTGGTCACTTTGCGACAATAAACCTGCTTGAGACATTTGCACTCGACCTTCGGCATTGGCATAGGTCTGGGTTTGGTCAATGGTAATTTTATCGGCACGGATTTCACGCCCCGGTTGGCTAATCACCACGTTGCCTTCTAAAACAGAATCACCCGTTGGATTATAATGCCCATAATCTGCAGTTAAGGTTGAAGCGGCATCGTTCGGGTCAACGGCTTTGACATCCGCGCCAATTGGAGTCACCCATGCACCTTGGCAATACGCAGCAGTTAAGGCTTGACCGTGACGTTGCTGTGCCTCTGGACTGGATTTATCAACATAATACTGCTCAAAAAATGCCTGCCCTGGGTAGGTATCATTTAAACTTTGTTTTAGTTGTTGATTATCAAGCGCTGATGGCCCATCCATAGAATCAGCATAACTGGAAATTGAGCTACCACATAAAAGGGTAAAAATCGCAGTCGCTAAAGGATTAAATTTAAACTGATGCTTCATTTGTCTCATTAACCAAGAGTGCTTAATCGCAATTAATTATGGTTGCATCATAGAGAAAAAGTTGATAAGTAGCTACACTTAGCACTTTAAAAACTCAGCCTGTTTTAGAATTTATCGCAAATGAATACACAACGTGAACAATTGATACAAACATGGATTCAATCCGTACTCGGTTCAGATCAATTTGAAATTAATTTTCTGGCAGGCGATGCGAGCTTTCGGCGTTATGCACGAATTGGCTTTGATCATAAAACATTTATGTTGATGGATGCACCGCCTGAGAAAGAAGATTGTGCACCATTTATTAAAATTGACGAATTTTTTGCCGAAAATGGCGTGCGTGTGCCACAGATTGTCGCCAAAGACCTTGAACACGGTTTATTACTCTTAGAAGACTTTGGTGATGTACTGCTTTCGACTTTATTAAATGATGACACCGTCGATGCATACTATGCACAAAGCTTTAAACAATTAGTACAACTACAAAGCATTGATGGCACAGATGAGTTTCCTGAATACAGTTATGAAAAACTGATTTCTGAGATGGAGTTACTCACTGATTGGATGTTGCCATCACTCAATATTCAGCCAACTCAAGAACAAAGCGCCTTAATTAAACGCAGCTTTGCGATTTTAGCCAATGCAGCGTTGGCACAGCCACAAGTGATTGTGCATCGTGATTTTCATAGCCGTAATTTAATGCAAATTACAGGCGAAACAGATTTAGGTGTGATTGATTTCCAAGATGCGGTGATTGGTGCTGATACTTACGACTTAATTTCGATTACCCGTGATGCTTATGTGCAATGGAACCCTGAGCGCGTCTATACATGGTTTAAAGTGTTCTATGACTTATTGCCAGAGGCACAAAAACAAGATCGTGATTTTGCCCAATTTAAAAAAGATGCCGATATGATGGCGATTCAACGTCATATCAAAATCTTAGGGATTTTTGTGCGCTTATTTGAACGTGATGGCAAATCAGGTTACTTAAAAGATTTACCGCGTGTGATGTGGTATTTACGAGAAGAAAGTAAACCTTATCCTGAACTTGCGCCATTTATACAGTTTATCCAAGATGTAGTGATCCCAAAATTTGCCGAAAAATATGGCACTTATGAGGTGGTTGCTTAAATGAAAGCCATGATTTTAGCAGCAGGTTTAGGTAACCGGATGCGTCCTTTGACGCTGCATACGCCTAAGCCTTTGCTGAGCGTTGCTGATAAGCCTTTAATTGTCTGGCACATCGAAAAGCTAAAACACATTGGAATCACAGAAATTGTGATTAATACCGCATGGTTGGCCGATAAATTGGTAGACGCTTTAGGCGATGGTGCTGCACTGGGTGTGAAAATTCTGTGGTCACACGAAGGTGAGGGTTTAGAGACCGCAGGTGGCATTATCAACGCTTTGCCATTACTGGGCGATGAGCCGTTTATTTTAGTCAATGGTGATGTCTGGACCACCATGGACTTCGCGCCACTGTTAGAGGTGCAATTAAACGAAAATTTAGCGCATTTGGTCTTGGTGGAAAATCCTGCTCAACATCCAAATGGTGATTTCACTTTAAGTAAGGGGCGTGCTTATACCTTTGAACAAGGCGTTCAAGGTGAGAATCTTACCTTTAGCGGCGTTTCCGTGATTCACCCGAAAATGTTTTTAGGACTAGAGGCGGGTAAGCGTCCTTTAGCACCTTTACTTAAAGCTGCGATGTTAGATGGCAAAGTTGCAGCATCAAAACTACACGGGACTTGGGTAGATGTGGGAACACCTGAACGTTTAATGCAATTAGATCAACAAATTCGCGCAGGGCACTACGCTTAATTGCGTGTTTGCTAAACAGTATTGAGCTGTGAGTTGAGCGATAAATCGGTATACTGCCACTAATTTTTTTGGGATAACGTTATGCATCCGTTTTTTAAAGACCTGCAACAAGGCGCACAAGCATTAGGCTTAAACTTAAGCGAAGAGGCGTTAAACTTATTGCTCAAATATCAAGATGCACTGGTGCTTTGGAACAAAGCCTATAATTTAACGGCAATTCGTGAACCTAAAGAAATGCTGGTCAAACATCTACTTGACAGCTTAAGTATCTTAAATGATTTACCAGAAGGTCGTTTACTCGATATTGGTACAGGCGGTGGTATGCCAGGTATGATCATTGCGCTGTGCCAACCGACACGCCAATGTGTGTTACTGGATGCCAACGGTAAAAAAATTCGTTTCTTAAAACAATTTATTGCCGATCTAAAATTACAAAATGTGATTGCTGTACAAACCCGTGTCGAAAACACTGACAGCATTAATGAATTGGGTCAATTTGATGTCATTACCAGTCGTGCTTTTGCGTCATTAACAGATTTTGTCAATGCCTCAAAACCGTATATGCATCAAGACAGTATTATTGCATCAATGAAAGGCTTGATTCCTGAAGAAGAAGTCGAAGCATTCAAAGCCCAGTTTAAGATTGATATTGTGGCCTTAAAAGTGCCACGTCTTGATGAGCAACGTCATCTCATTTTAATGAAACAACTTTAATTTTTTCTAAGGATTAGGATTTACCATGGCACACATTATTGCGATTGCGAACCAAAAAGGTGGCGTAGGTAAAACCACAACCGCAGTAAATTTGGCTGCCTCGCTTGCAGTATTAAAAAAACGCGTGTTATTGGTTGATATGGACTCTCAGGGCAACGCCACCATGGGTTCTGGGGTACAAAAAAACGATCTGCTTTACTCTGTAACTGATGTGCTACTGGGTGAAGTGCCGATTGAAACCGCAATTACCAAAGCTGAAGTAGGCTACAAAGTCTTGGGTTCTAACCGTGATTTAGCAGGGGTAGAACTGGCGATTGCTGAGCAAGATGGGCGTGAGTTTATTTTGCGTGAAGCCTTAAAACAAGTAGAGCAAAGCTATGATTTTATTATCATTGATTGTGCACCTAGTTTAAGCCTCATTACTATTAATGCCTTGGCTGCGGTCGAAGGGGTGATTATTCCGATGCAATGTGAATATTATGCCTTAGAAGGTTTAGCAGATCTTACTCAGACCATTGATCGTATTCAACAAGCGGTAAATCCAAATCTAGAAATTATTGGCGTGTTACGTACCATGTACGATGCACGTAATGCCTTAACCCGTGATGTGGCTGAAGAATTACAACAATACTTTGGCAAAAAACTCTATGACACTGTGATTCCACGTAATGTGCGCTTAGCTGAAGCACCTGCACATGGTTTACCGGTCATTTATTTTGAAAAAAGTTCAAAAGGTGCAGTGGCATACTTAACTTTTGCTGCTGAAGTGATTAAAAAAATTAAAACAGGAGCTAAAGCATGACCATTAAAAAACGCGGACTAGCTAAAGGTCGTGGTTTAGATGCCTTACTTGGCTCAATTCAAAAAGAAAAACTACAACTTGAAGCACAAAGCTTAGACCACGGTCAACTCAAACAGCTCAACGTGCATTTACTCAAACGTGGTGAATATCAGCCGCGTCGTTCGATTAATGAACAAGATTTACAAGAGCTAGCAGCATCGATTGAAAAACATGGCGTCATGCAACCGATTGTGGTGCGCCCTGTAGATGGTGATGAGCAGCGCCCCTACGAGATTATTGCGGGTGAACGTCGTTGGCGTGCAGCGCAATTGGCAGGTTTAACTGAAATTCCTGCGATTGTGCGTGATTTACCTGATCAAGTGGCGATTGCTTTAGCGTTAATTGAAAACATCCAACGTCAAGACTTAAATCCAATTGATCAAGCTATGGCGCTACAGCGTTTTCATGATGAATTTGGTTTAAGCCATCAAGAAATTGCAGAAACTGTAGGTAAAGCACGTACCACGGTGAGTAATTTATTGCGCTTATTGACCTTAGCAGAGCCTATCAAAGATTTTATGCAGCAAGATTTATTGGATATGGGCCATGCACGCGCCATTTTGACGCTCAAGCCGAAAGAGCAAGTCAAGATTGCTGAATTAGTGATTGAGAAAAGTTTGTCTGTACGCCAAACTGAACAACTGGTACGCGATTTAAACACCCCAAAACAAGATCGTGTTAAGCCTGAGCTTGCAGCAGATATTCAGCAATTAACCCAGCGTTTATCAGAACGCTTTAGTGCCGATGTGAAAATTGATTATAACAAACATGGCAAAGGTAAATTGGTCATCCATTATCATTCATTGGATGAATTAGATGGCATTTTAGATATCTGCTTAGCGGATTAGGGGACTGGTGCATGTGGGAGTTGCTAAAAGCAGGTGGCTGGCTCATGCTGCCGTTAATGCTGTGTTCTATTTTTATGCTGGCCATTAGTTTAGAACGCTTGATTCGCTTAAAACGTCAGACCATTCTCCCAAGTGCATTACTGTTACGTGGGGATGAAAATACCCAAGCCGTATTAGATGCCCTCCATCAGCAGCCCCATTTGAAAGAGTCAAGCTTAGGTCGAATTTTTATGGCCGGTGAGCGTAGTCGTATGCAAAGCCCTGACTATGCACGGGCACAAATGGAAGCGGTGGCTTCAGAAGAAATTGGCTATTTAGAAAAAAATATTAATTTTTTAGGCACCTTAAGTGCAGTTGCGCCTTTGTTAGGTTTATTGGGCACAGTACTGGGTATTATTGAATCATTTTTAATTTTAGATTTAACCCATAACAGTCAGCCAACTTTAATGATTCCTGGCATTTCGAAAGCATTAATTACCACGGCAGTGGGCATGCTGATTGCGATCCCTGCTTTATTTGCTTATCGTTATTTTCAGCGTTTGGTGCAAGATTATGTCGCAGTGCTAGAACAGCAAGCCACCTTATTTCATGCCGCTTACTTCTATCAACAAGGTCAGCGATGAAGTTTAAGCGTCGCCAAATGACCGATGATATTCATATCAATCTCACACCGATGATTGATTGTTTATTATTTATCTTAATTTTTCTACTGCTCTCGACCAGCTTTAATCAATATAGTCGTATGAACTTAACCCTACCTGATGCACAAGGTGTCGCAAGTAAAGCATATGAGCATAAAATTGAAGTGGTGGTGGATGCCAAAGGGCAGTACACTTTAAATGGCCAAAGCTTAAATAGTCAGCATAGCCAAGATTTAAGTCATGCAATGCAACAGATTGCCAAGCAACGCCGTGACTTAACGCTGATTATTGCGGCAGATGCCAAAGCTTCCCATCAAGATGTGATCCGTGTCATGGATGTCGCCGGTCAGCTGGGTTTTGTTAATATCAATATCAGTACCAAAGTGCCTGCTCGAGGTGATGAGTGAATCAAGATTTAAAGATCTATATGCGTCTGCTGAGTTATTTAAAACAGTATTGGGGCATAGCGATCTTAGTGGTGTTGGGTTTTACCATCAATGCCGCAACCGAAGTGTCTGTTGCAAAACTGCTTGAATACATTATTACGGCTATCCAAGGCAAAGACCAAGGCTTTACCACTTTATTTCCAATGTTGGTGGTCTTGCTGATGTTCTTTCGTGGTTTAGGAAGCTTTATGGGAGGCTATTTCACCGCGGTGATTTCACGCAACCTGATTTTTAATGTGCGACAAGAAGTGTTTGCTAAATTGCTGCGTCTACCGTCGCAATATTATTTAGACAATACCAGTGGTCATATTACGGCCAAAATTATGTATAACGTGGAGCAGCTCACTGCCGCTTCGACGGAATCTTTAAAAACCATTTTGCAACAAGGTTTAATTGCTTTGGGTTTGATGGGCTATTTAATTTATAGCAACTGGCGTTTAACCATCTGTATTTTAATTTTTGGCCCTTTGATTGGTGTCATTATCCGTCAAGCCTCTAAACGGATGCGTAAGCTGTCTAAGCAAGTGCAAAATACCATGGGTGATGTCAACCATGTGGTACAAGAAACCGTCAATGGCCATATGGTGGTCAAAGGTTTTGGCGGACATGCTTATGAGCAAACACGTTTTCGTGAAAGTTCACTTGAGAACTTGCGCCGTGGTTTAAAAATGGTGGCGGTGCAGCAGCTCAATAGCCCTGTGGTACAGTTTATTATGTCACTGGCCATGAGTATCATTATTTGGATTGCACTACGTCCCGAAATTTTGCGTGAAACCACAGCGGGTGAGTTCGTGGCGTATATTACCGCCGCAGGTATGTTGGCCAAGCCAATCAAAGCCTTAACCGATGTCAATGAAAAATTACAACGTGGTATGGCAGCAGCGCATTCGGTATTTGAATTGTTAGATTTACCCGAAGAACAAAATACGGGTACACAAACACCAACCTTAAAAGGTCATTTAAGCCTGCAAAATGTCAACCTAGTCTATAGCGATGGTCATCATGCGATTCGTGACTTTAATTTAGAGGTTAAAGCAGGACAAACCGTGGCCTTAGTCGGGCGCAGTGGTGCGGGTAAAACCTCGTTGGTCAATTTATTGGTGCGCTACCAAGAACTCAGTAGTGGGCAAATTTTATTCGATCAATATCCAATTCAAGACATTGAAATGAATAGTTTGCGTACGCAAATTGCAATGGTGAATCAACAAGTGGTGCTGTTTAACCGCACGGTGCGTGAAAATATTGCTTATGGTCAATTGGAAGGAGCAACTGATGATGAGATTGTCGCAGCCGCGAAAGCCGCTTATGCGCATGATTTTATTATGCAACTGCCAGAGGGTTATGACACGGTGCTTGGTGCGCAAGGTTTAAATCTATCAGGTGGTCAACGTCAGCGTATTGCGATTGCGCGTGCCATCTTAAAAAATGCGCCAATTTTAATTTTAGATGAAGCCACCAGTGCCTTAGATAACGAATCAGAATATTTTATTCAGCAGGCCTTTGATGCTGCAATGCAAGATCGTACCACGATTGTCATTGCGCATCGTTTATCGACTATTGAAAATGCTGATATTATTGTGGTGATGGATCAAGGGCAGATCGTTGAGCAAGGCACACATGCCGAACTTCTGGCCAATCAAGGCGCTTATTATCAATTGCATCAACGCAATTTTGAGGAGCATTGATTCATGGCATTGGCACAGTTGATCCAACAGGCTTGGCATAGACAAGCAAAATGGCTGGTGCTGCTGCGACCTTTGTCATGGCTGTATCGTGCAGGATTTTTACTCAATCAAACCTTGTATCAAAAAGGCTTAAAACGCGCTTATCGTGCACCTGTACCTGTGATGGTGATTGGCAATATTACCGTGGGCGGTAGCGGCAAAACCCCACTTTTAATTCAATTGGTCAATTATTTACACAGCCAAGATATTCGTGTTGGGGTAATTAGCCGTGGTTATGGCGGACGTGGTCCATTTCCAGCTTGGGTGGATTTAGATGCCACCCCAGAGCAAGTTGGTGATGAGCCATGTTTAATTGTGCAATCCACTGAAGCACCGATGGCTGTGGGACCTAATCGCCGTGAAAGTATTGAGCTCTTATTAAGCCGTTATGAACTCGATTTAATTATTAGTGATGATGGTTTACAGCATTTGGCCTTAGCACGTGATATTGAATGGATTGTGCTTGATCAAAATCGTGGTTTAGGTAATGAGAAAATTTTGCCTGAAGGCTATTTGCGCGAGCCTAAAAGTCGCTTAGAGAGTGCCACTGTGATTGAACATAGCCGCCAGCCTACGCGTGGCATGCATATGCATTTACAACCTGCAGCACCTTATTTATTGCATGCAGCAACGCCTGAATTGTTTGATGCCAAACAAAATTTTTATGCTGTAGTGGGAATTGGTTTTCCACAGCGCTTTTATCAAACTTTAGAAGCGATGGGTATTGTGCATTTCCAATGCCATGAATTTCCAGATCATTATGACTATGAACTCTCAGACTTAGTCTTTGATGATCATCAACCGATTATTACCACTGAAAAAGATGCGGTGAAACTGTTGTCATTACTCAAGCAATATCCTGATTTTAAAAATAATATTTGGGTGGTGCCTGTGGAAGCAGTTTTATCGGAGCTGTGTTATTCCACCCTCATGCAACAACTCAAGTTGCTGGGTGTTTGTTCAAAAGGTTAAGACATGAAACATATTGTGATTCCCGCGCGTTTTGCCAGTTCACGTTTACCAGGTAAACCACTGCTTGACATTCATGGTCGTGCCATGATTTTACGTGTGGTCGATCAAGCCAAAAAAGTACAAGGTTTTGACGATGTCTGCGTGGCGACCGATGATGCCCGCATTGCCGAAGTGTGTCAGGCGGAAGGCATTGATGTGGTGATGACCTCACCCAATCATCCATCAGGTACCGACCGTTTAAGTGAAGTGGCGCGTATTAAGGGTTGGGACAGCCAAGATATTATTGTCAATGTGCAAGGTGATGAACCGCTGTTGCCAGCTCAATTGGTACAACAAGTGGCTGATTTGTTAGAAGCCAAGCCAGATTGTTCGATGTCAACCTTATGCGAACCGATTCAAGCCTTAGATGAATTTCAGCGTGATAGCATTGTGAAAGTGGTGATGTCAAAATTCAATCAGGCTTTGTATTTTAGCCGCGCGACAATTCCTTATGACCGTGATGGTGTAAAAGAAGCTGCGCCAAAACTGCATGATGCAGCATATCGTCATTTAGGTTTATATGCATACCGTGTCCAATTACTACAAGAATATGTGACTTGGGAGATGGGTGTATTGGAAAAACTTGAATCACTGGAGCAATTACGGGTACTCGAAAATGGGCACCGTATTGCGATTAGTGTTGCTGAAGCCAATTTACCACCCGGTGTTGATACCCAAGCTGACTTAGACCGTTTAAACGCGATGCCTGTCACAGCATTTGAGTAAAGAGGAATTTATGCAAGACGTTGCGCCGCAGGTCTATCCTTGGCAACAAAACCTTTGGCAAAGCCTCACCAGCCGTTTTCCCAATCTGGGGCATGGCTTACTGTTTTATGGTAAAACAGGTTCAGGTAAAGATGCGTTTGCCAAACAATTTGTGGCTTGGGTACTTTGCCAAGCGCGACAGCCGCACGCAGCCTGCGGGCAGTGTAGTAGCTGTCAATGGCTGTCTGCCCATACCCACCCCAACTATGTTTATGTGAGTACTGATGAAGAAAATAAGAAACAAAACGCGCAAATTAAGATTGAAAAGATCCGCGACCTATTACCATTTGTACAACAAACCGGCGAAGGTTGGCGGGTTATTGTTATTCAGCCGGCTGAAGCGTTAAATACGGCCGCAAGTAATGCCCTGTTAAAAACCTTAGAAGAACCGGGTGAGCAGGTATTAATTATTTTATTGGCACAACATTATCTTAAATTACCGGCCACGATTCGTAGCCGTTTACAGCATTTTGCCTTAGATCGGATCAGCCCCGAACAAGCCCAAGATTATTTAAGGCAACATTTACCCAATGCTGGGCAAAGCCAATATGATTTACTCATGAATCTGGCCAATCAAATGCCGCTACACGCTTTAGAGTTGGCGGGCAGTGAATGGTTGGGGCGCCGTGCTGAGTTTTTACAAGACTGGTTAAAGCTGGTCAGCCAAAAAAACATGCCGATGCACATGGCCAATAAATGGAACAAGGCCTTGGTATTTACAGACTTTTTAATGATGTTTGAATATTTACTGGCAGATCTAACTGCTTCTAAATTGGGTCAAGCAGTTAAAAATATTGATTTGGACTTTACAGCACTTGCTGCACATTATGATTTAGAGTATCTATTTCATTTATATAGCGATCTACAACAAGCCAAACAATTGCTCAAACAAAATGTACAAAGCAATTTGCTTGTCGATCAGCTGTGTATCAAACTCATGCATGTTTAAAGGGGACAATCATGCAATCACGTATGGGCGGGATTATTCAAGCCAATATTTTAGATAAAGAAACACTCTACGCCAGCTACATGCCTTTTGTGGCAGGTGGCGGTTTATTTATTCCCTCTAAATTACCTGTAAAATTAGGTGAAGAAGTTTTTGTGATTGCTACCTTGCCGGATAACCCACAAAAAGTACCACTGACCGGTAAAGTAGTTTGGATTTCACAGCGTCAAAACGGCATTAGCGTACCGGGCTTTGGTATTCAACTCAGTGGTGAAAAGGGACTTTATTACAAATCAGAGGCAGAAAAATTGCTTGCAGGTATTAAGTCTGAAGGCAGGACTAGTTACACTATGTAATTGTTGATCATTACATAGGATGAGATTGTGTTTGTCGATACTCACTGTCATTTAACGCTCTTAGATTTAACCCCCTACCAAGGTGATTTAGATGCAGCATTGGCCCAAGCACGTGCTGCGGGCGTGTCTAAATTTATGAGTATCTCAGTAGATCTTGATGATCATATTGCTTTAGCGGATATCGCTGCGCGCCATGCTGATGTCGGTTATACCGTTGGGGTACATCCATGTGAAGATCCCGCTGTTATGGCGCGTGCCACCACAGAACACTTAATTGAACTGGCCTCTAAAGACAAAGTGTGGGCTTTGGGGGAAACAGGTCTAGATTATTTCCATAGTACCGATTTTATTACTGAGCAAAAACAATGTTTTGTGCGTCACATCCATGCGTCTCAAGCACTAAAAAAACCAGTTGTGGTTCATACCCGTTCAGCGAAACATGATACGGTGGATATCATTCGTGCTGAAAAATCCACGCATGGGATTTTACATTGCTTTACCGAAGATTGGGAAACTGCCAAAGCAGTGCTAGATTGTGGCTACTATGTATCCTTCTCGGGTATTGTATCGTTTAAAAATGCGCAAGATTTACGCGATGTTGCCAAGCAGGTGCCACTCGATCGCGTTTTAATTGAAACCGATAGTCCCTATTTAGCTCCTGTGCCATATCGCGGTAAAACAAATGAGCCAAAATATGTGCCTTTTGTAGCCAAAGCGCTAAGCGATGTATATGATAAGTCGCTAGAGGAGATGGCAGAAATTACCATGCAGAACTTCAATAATCTCCTCGCGCAAAAGTAAATAAAAATTAACGGAAGAGAGAACCGCGGTGAAGATGGATCGTCAGGCACAATTTCGAGCACGTGAAGCGCTTATTTTTCAGATTGCAGAGCAATTACTGCTCGAAAATGGCGAAGCAGGGATGACCTTAGACGCATTGGCAGCCGAACTCGATCTGGCTAAAGGTACCTTATATAAGCATTTTCAAAGTAAAGATGAGCTATATATGCTGCTGATTATCCGCAATGAACGTATGTTATTTGACATGATTCGTAGCCCCAATCGGCAATTTCCTGAGCATCTAGGTTATTTTATGCTGCACCATCTTCACCACCCTGAACGCACCGTGTTGTTTCATCAAATTGAAGAGCGTTTGTCGATGACAGGACAAGGTATTCAACACTTATTTAGTGAACTGTATAAAATCCGTCGCCAACGCTTACGCATCATTATTCCCATGACCGAACAATATTTATTAGAGATCGGCAGTCGTATGTCTGGGCGTGATTATCTAGCCGCGATTTGGGCAATTACCCATGGTACAGCAGCGATTTTAAACTCCAGTTTTTATCAGCGTTATTTAGGCTCGCGAGATAGTTTAAGGATTGCCACGATTGAGCAGGCGTTGCATTTACCACAGCAAAACACAGGTGTACTGCATTAATGTCAGAGCGTGGTTTTACCTTAGTCGAAGTCATGGTTGTCATTGTGGTGATGGGGATTGTGGCATCTTTAGTGATCATGAATTTGTCAGGTGTAGAGCGGCGTAAAGCTATGCAGGCACGAGAGCTACTACTGTTTGACTTAAAGCATATTAATCATCTGGCGAATCAGCAAGCTCAAGTGTTGACCCTAGAGTTTCAGCCGCAGCAGGATGCCACCAACTACCAAGTGTTACATTATCGAGCTGAACAAAACTCAAATGAAGCGAAATGGCAACAGCTTAATGTGTTTAAAGCAAAAACTTTAACGCCAGGAATACGGGTTGAAATTACACCGATTGAGCAGTCTTATCCAAATGCTCGTAATCTAGACTTATTGGCTGACCAAGCTCCTAAATTAATGTGGTTAGGCAATGGTGAAGCGAAACCTGCCCGTATTCAATTGTATTTTGAAGAGCAAGCTTTAGGTCAAGAAATTGAAATTGATTACTTAGGGAAAGTGCATGAACGTTAAGGGCTTTACCCTACTTGAGGTGATGGTAGCATTGGCGATCTTTGCGCTTGCTGCGATGGCACTGACCAAAGTGGCTATGCAATATACCCAAGCCACCAGTCATGCGGTGTTACGTAGCAAAGCCCAATTTGTGGCCATGAACGAAGTGGCCCGTATGGAAATTCAACAAGAATGGCTCACAGGTACGGCATCCAATCAAATTGAGGAACAAGGCGAAACATGGCAGATTGATAAAACCAGTCAAACCACCCTCAGCCCCAATGTACAACGTATTGAAGTCAAGGTCAGCTTATATGATCAAGAGGCCAGCAAAGTGACAGGGCAAATCACCCAATTGAGTTTTTTTAATTATAGGCAAGCGCAAAATGGCAGCTCGTAACGGTTTTACTTTGGTTGAGCTGTTAGTAGCCATTGCAATTTTTGCGGTTCTCTCAGCTTTGGGTTGGCAGGTTTTTGATTATTTAAATAAAGTCAAAACACGTAATGTAGTACATGAAGCTGCTTTAGAACAATTGCAAGCCAGCTATCAACAGCTATTAAAAGATACTACTCAAATGATACCGATTGCTCCCCAGATCCAAGGTGAAATTCAGCCCGCACTGCAGTTGCAAGATGGCCGTTTGAGCTTCACCAAAACAGGAGTCACTGATCCCTTGCAGCAAGGTCTGCTTGCGCAGGAACGTATTGAATATCGTTATGATGCCACAGCGCAAAAATTATATCGTTTAAAGTATCAGCATGTGCATAAAGATGGACAATTACAGCCGATTTCGAGTGAACTGCTCACTCAAGTTGAGGATTTTAAAGTGCTGTTGCTGAATCCAGAGATGATTAACACATGGCCACAAAATCCGCAGCAAACCACAGCTTTACCGCGCGGCTTAGAGGTTCAACTGAAAGTGCAAGGCACTGAATATTTATGGCGTTTTAGCTTAATGCCACATCAAGGAAGCAGCTAATGCAAAGGCAGCGTGGAATTGCTTTAATTACCATCTTAATGATGGTGGCTTTGGCCACTATTTTGGCGGCAGGTATTGCCAAACAGCAAGGGGCTACTGCACAGGGTACCCAAAGCCTGATGCAGCAAAATCAGGCATTACTCTATGCCAAAAGTGCGGAAGCTTTTTTTTCTGAATTATTAATTGATGATGCAAAAAATGCTGCGGAGCTGGATCATTTACAAGAAACTTGGGCACAGCCCATGCCGCCATTTCCAGTCGATGGTGGATTGGTGACGGGGCGCTTAGAAGATCAAAATGCCAAGTTTAATCTCAATAGTTTGGTGCAAGCAGATGGTGAAAAAATTAACCCTGCTGCGCAAGCCTGGTGTATACGTGTTTTGCAGCATGCTAATTTGGCACCAGAGTTGGTTGAAGCGCTCATTGATTGGCAAGATCAAAATGATGAGCTAACTGGAACCATGGGTGCTGAAAGTGGTTATTATCAAAGTTTAGGCCAAGGCTATCTCGCACCCAATCAGGCTTTAACAGATGTGGCTGAGCTAAAACAAATCCGTGGTTTTGATCAGCAGCATTATCAGGTATTAAAACCCTATGTGGCGGCCTATCCGCGTGAGCAAAAGGTCAATGTCAACACCGCATCTGCTTGGTTACTTAGCACTATTGACCCTAAACTTAAACTGAGTGAGGTAGAAAACCTATTAACCCAGCGCCGTGGTCAACTCAAACATTGGCAAAACTTAAATGAATTTTGGCAAACGCCGCCTTTTGATCAAGTTGATCCTGCAATACAAAGTCAGATGAATAGCTTGCTTGCTGTACAATCCAATAGTTTCTTAGGCTTGGTTGAGATTGAGTTTTCAGGCTATAAACGTTATATGCAAAGTCAATTGCAACGCGATGGGCAGAATATTCGGGTGTTATCTCGTAGTCTAGCACCGTTTTAATAGCCTTTCCCGATGCAGGCAAACAGGAAAATAAATGCCCAGTCTGAGTGTTTTGCTTTATAATCTAAATAAATTCACAAATTTTGGATCCTATTACGACATATGTTAATTCGTAAATTATTTAAGTTCGAAAATGCCCATATTGTCCGTAATTGCACCTCGGATCGTTGCAAACGTTCAATTCATGGACATAGCTATAAAGTGGAATTACTGCTCAAAGCCTCAAAACTTGATCATGGGCAAATGGTCTATGACTTTGGTTTACTCAAAGGCGTGATTAAAGATTTATATGATGCATTTGATCATGCCATTTGTTTTTGGCAGCATGATGATGCTGAGTATATTCAAGCCTGCAAAACCTTTAGTGCGCGTTGGGTGGCTTTACCTGTATCACCCTCAGCTGAACAATTCTCCCGTATTTTCTTTTATCTTGCGCAACAGGTCTTGGCTTCAACCATTACTCAAAATGGCGAAGGCGATGTAGAGGTCTATTCAGTGATTGTGCACGAAACCGACACTGGCTATGCACAAAGCTTTTTAGAAGACATTAATAATGCACAAATGGGTGAATTACGTTTAGAAGATGTTGTGTTTTCTGCACAAATTCAAAGCGAATGGACTGATCCTGAGATGTATGAAAAACTTAAAGCGGGTCAAGCTTTCCAAAACCCACCGGTTGAACTTCAAGTTAAACTTTAATTTTCCTGCATCTTTATGGATATCATCATGTCTTTGACTGAGCAACAACAAGCAAAATTGGACAAAGTTCAGTTAGATCACAGCTGGAAGGTGGCGCTGAGTGAATTTTTACTCAGTCCTAAAATGGATGAACTCAAACAATTTTTAGTGCAGGAAAAGCAGGCGGATAAAATCATTTATCCACCCAGCTCACTGATTTTTAATGCGCTTAACACTACACCACTAGATCAAGTGAAAGTGGTGATTTTAGGTCAAGATCCGTACCATGGGCCCAATCAAGCCCATGGTTTAAGTTTTTCTGTACAAAGAGGGGTTGCAATACCGCCATCTTTGCGTAATATTTTCCATGAGTTACACGCTGATTTAGGCGTAGATATTCCTAAACATGGCAATTTAACCCAATGGGCTGAGCAAGGGGTATTGTTGTTAAATGCAGTACTTACCGTCGAGGCAGGACAGCCGACATCACATCAAAAACGTGGTTGGGAAGATTTTACTGACCACGTGATTGATGTCTTGAATCAGCAGCGCGAGCATATTGTGTTTATTCTTTGGGGCGCATATGCACAGCGTAAGGGACAACGTATTCATTCAGATAAGCATTTGGTGTTAAAAGCGGCACATCCGTCGCCATTGGCAGCCAATCGTGGTGGTTTTTTTGGATGCAAAGCGTTTTCAAAAACAAATAATTATTTAACACAACATGGCATTGAGCCGATCAATTGGCAGCTGGACGCATGACATATTCTCCCTTAACAAAAGATTATCATCCCGATTTAATTGTAGAACAAGCTGCCAATGGCTGGCGTATTGTACGTTTAAATCGTCCTAAATCTTTACATGCTTTGGATGAAAGCATTGTTTCAGCTTTACTGGCTGTATTCCAAGATTTTCACCATGACGATAACGTCAAAGCCATTTGGTTAGATTCCACCACCCCTAAAGCCTTTTGCGCCGGTGGTGACGTACGTAAATTACGTCAATTGGTCATTAATGACGAAGTGGATGTAGCCAATAAATTCTTTGAGCAAGAGTACGCACTGGATGCTTTATTACATAATTACGCCAAGCCTGTATTGGTTTGGGGCGAAGGTTATGTGATGGGCGGCGGTTTAGGCCTATTTATGGCGGCACCGTTTCGTTTAGTAACGCCATATTCACGTCTAGCTATGCCAGAGATTAATATTGGTTTGTATCCTGATGTAGGTGCAACGCGTTTCTTAGCGGATCGTGGCGCTATTGGTCTATTTACCGGTTTAACGGGTTCAATCATGACCTCAGCGGGTGCTTATGGGATTGGCTGGGCCACCCATATTTGTGATGCACATCGTGACAAAGTCTTAGATAAAATGGTGAATATCGACTGGGATCATTATCCAGCAGGTGATTTCCGCGCCATTGATGACACTTTAAATAGTATGCATCGTCCAGTAGGCCCTGGGCCATTACAAAATTCTTTAGATGTGATTCAAAGTGTCTGTCGCGGGCTGAATTTTGAGCACGATTATGAATCGATTATTGGTTTAAGCGATGCGCGTAGCGATTGGTTACGTCAGGCCAGTGAAAATCTACAAAAAGGCTCACCAGCAACAGCGGCTTTAACTTGGTTGCTATGGCAATGGGGTAAACAAGATCATTCTTGGACTGAAGTCTTTGAGTTAGAACGTCAAATTTCAGCTTGGAAGATCCGCCATCCTGACTTTGTTGAAGGCGTGCGTGCGCGTTTAGTTGATAAAGACTTAGCACCTGAATGGCAAAAAGGCACGGATTTATCCTTAAAAGGCATTTTAAGTGCTCATCCACCTGTTACTGATATTCAAAGCTGGAATGATTTGCTTCAACATTATGGTGTGATTGCCTAAGCCATGAGCGATGTAATCAAAACAGATGAACAATGGATGCAGCTTGCTTACGAGCAGGCTGCATATGCTGCAAGTTTGGGTGAAATTCCCGTAGGTGCGGTGTTGGTCAGTCAAAATCAAATTATTGGCACAGGCTTTAACACCCCAATTGCAGCCAATGACCCAACCGCACATGCCGAAATTCAAGCCATTCGCATGGCCTGTCAAAATATACAGAACTATCGGTTACCCGAAGATGCGGTTTTATATGTGACCTTAGAGCCATGCACTATGTGTGTAGGGGCATTAATTCATGCCCGTGTTCAACGCGTGGTCTTTGGAGCAACAGAACCTAAAGCTGGCGCTTTAGGCAGTGCGCGGGATTTATTTGCCACAGGCTATTACAATCATGTCTTTCAAGTCGATGCAGGCTGTCTAGCTGAACAGTGTTCAACACAATTAAGTGCCTTTTTTAAAATGCGCCGTGAACAAAAACGTGAACAAAAACGTCAGCAACAACAAGCCTCAGATTTAATTTAGCCGTATACTGATCGTGTCGCATCATTTTGATTTTTGTCCCATTAAACTTGGCAATGTCATTCTAGTTAACCAGCAAAATGGAAACACCATGAGCGTTAAAATTATTACTATTGATGGTCCAAGTGGCTCTGGTAAAGGCACACTGGCTGCCAAACTCGCTGCCCATTATCAATTCCATTTATTGGACTCAGGTGCTTTGTACCGTCTGTTAGGTTTAGCTCTACAGCAAAAGCAGCTTTTAGAATCTTTAGATACACACTTGCAACAATGTATTGAAATTGCAACAGCTTTAGATATTGAATTTAAGACGAGTGCTCAAGGAATTCAGGTACTCCTAAACGCTGAAGATGTGTCACACACTATTCGCACAGAACGTGTGGGGGAATTTGCTTCAAAAGTTGCAGCGATTCCTGAACTTAGAACAGCCCTTTTGACACGTCAACATGCTTTTGCCCAAGCCCCAGGCTTAGTGGCAGACGGACGTGATATGGCAACAGCCATTTTCCCACAGGCCCAAGCCAAAATTTATTTGACTGCATCGGCTGAATCTCGTGCATCACGCCGTGTAAAACAGTTGCAGGCAATGGGGCTGGATGTTAAAATAAACGACATTTTAGCTAATATCGTCGCCCGCGATAAAAGAGATATGGAGCGCCTCGTGGCTCCACTTAGACCCGCGGATGATGCATACATCATCGATAGCTCTGATTTAAGCATTGATGAGGTATTTGCACTGATGACCACTTATGTGGATCAGCGCTTAGCCAATTAACCTATTTGTTACAGCAGAAGCATAGCTTGATCAGTTTATATGGACTATGTAGACGTTTTATTAAACCGGCCTTGTCTGATCCAAGACCGCTGACTTTATCGGAAATATCATGACCGAATCTTTTGCAGCCCTCTTTGAAGAAAGCGAATTAAACCTCAACGTTGAAAAGGGTGCAGTCATCCAAGGCGTTGTAGTAAGCATCGACTCTGACTGGGTAACAGTTGACACTGGCCTTAAATCTGAAGGCATCGTTGACCGCGCTGAATTCTTAAACGACCAACGTGAGCTTGAAGTTGCTGTTGGCGACACAGTTGATGTTGTTGTTGAAGCACTTGACAACGGTATGGGTCAAACTGTTCTTTCTCGCGAAAAAGCTAAACGCGCTGAGACTTGGACTAAACTTGAAAAAATCTTTGAAGACGGCGAAATCGTTACTGGTGTTATCTCTGGTAAAGTTAAAGGCGGTTTCACTGTTGACATCGGTCCAGTACGTGCGTTCCTTCCAGGTTCTTTAGTTGATACTCGTCCTATTCGTGATACGACTCACTTAGAAGGCAAAGAGTTAGAATTTAAAGTAATCAAACTTGACGCTAAACGTAACAACGTTGTTGTTTCACGTCGTGCTGTTATGGAAGCTGAATCTTCAGCTGACCGTGAAGCGCTTCTTGCTCAGCTTGAAGAAGGCCAAACAGTTACTGGTACAATCAAAAACCTTACTGACTACGGCGCGTTCGTTGACCTTGGCGGTATCGACGGTCTTCTTCACATTACTGATATGGCTTGGAAACGCATCAAGCACCCTTCAGAAGTTGTGGAAGTGGGTCAAGAAGTTACTGTTAAAGTACTTAAATTCGACCGCGAACGTAACCGCGTATCTTTAGGCCTTAAGCAATTAGGCGAAGATCCATGGTTAGCGATCATGAGCCGTTACCCTAAAGGTTCTATCGTTAAAGCACGTGTTACTAACTTAACTGACTACGGCTGTTTCGCAGAAATCGCTGAAGGCGTTGAAGGTCTAGTACACGTTTCTGAAATGGACCACACAAACAAAAACATCCACCCATCTAAAGTAGTTCAGATTGGTGACGAAGTTGATGTTATGGTTCTTGAAGTAGACGAAGAACGTCGTCGTATTTCTCTTGGTATCAAACAAACTCGTGCTAACCCATGGGAAGAGTTTGCTAAAAATCATGACAAAGGCGAGAAAGTATCAGGTACAATCAAGTCTATCACTGACTTCGGTATCTTCATCGGTTTACCAGGCGGTATCGATGGTCTAGTTCACTTGTCTGATATTTCTTGGAACGAACAAGGCGAAGAAGCAATTCGTCGTTACAAGAAAGGTGACACAGTTGAAGCGGTTATCTTGTCTGTAGACGCTGAAGGCAACCGTATCAGCCTTGGCATCAAGCAAATGAACAGCGATCCGTTCAACGACTTCTTAGCTGCTAACGAACGCGGTGCGCTTGTTAAAGGTACTGTAACTGCTGTTGACGCTCGTGGCGCAACTGTTAAGTTAGCTGACGAAGTTGAAGCAACTTTAAAAGCATCTGAAATCAACCGCGACCGCGTTGAAGATGCAACTAAGTTCCTTGAAGTTGGTCAAGAAGTTGAAGCGAAAATCATCAACGTAGATCGTAAATCTCGCTCTATCAACTTGTCTATCAAAGCGAAAGACGAAGCTGAAGAGAAAGAAGCTGTTGCCAACTTAAAAACTGCAACAACTGCTCAAGACAACGGTCCTAAGACGATCGGTGATTTGATCAAAGCTCAAATGAACCACTAATGTGTATGGGTAAATTGTATTGTTAATGTAATTTAAGCAATACTTTTTACACAAATACTATAAACGGTAGCGTAGTATTCACTTATTGCGCTACCGTTTTGTATTTAAACAGGTTATTATCTTTTTAAGTTAAAAGTAGCTTGATAATTAAAGAGGTCGATGATGACTACAGAAGCACTTAATAAGTCTGACTTAATAGAGCGAATCTCTCTCAAAAACCCACACTTAGCTGAACCCCTTGTGGAAGAAGCGGTGAAAATTATGATTGACCAAATGATTGCAGCTTTATCATCGGACAATCGTATCGAAATTCGTGGTTTTGGTAGTTTTGCTTTGCACCACCGTGAGCCGCGTGTAGGTCGTAACCCGAAAACAGGTAAATCGGTAGAGGTGGCAGCTAAAGCAGTGCCACATTTCAAACCTGGTAAGGCATTACGTGATGCTGTGAATGAATCTGCCAATCAATAAAATTCCGTAGGGGTGTCTATGCGTTACGTTTTAGTCGTTTTATTGCTGGTTGTTTTTGGTTATTCCTTAGCATTGGTATTGCAAAATAGTACAGAGCTATCAGTAGATTTACTCTTTACTCAAGTTCCAGCAATGCGCTTAGGTTTGTTGCTCCTAATCACCTTAGGATTGGGCATCACTTTAGGCTTGCTTATCGGTGTACAAGTATTTCGTGTATTCCAAAATAATTGGGAAATTAAACGATTACGTAAAGACATTGAACATCTACGCAAAGAACAAATTCAAGTGGCTCAAGCTGCAGCTGCAGATGCTGCTGCCCATACGCGACATGAAAAAACTGTTTTAGATATTCATTCTGAAGATCGTCCATCGGTGTAAAGAATTTTCGCTAAAATATTTTGCTTTGGTGTATCACCAAAAACAATAAAAAAATCACACTCTAAGGTGAAAACGTTAGAGTGTTTTTTTTTGATAATTTTTTATAAAGCAAATAGATAATTTTGCCACCATGCTTGAGCTTGGCTTAATAAGCTTTATAATGCGTCTAATTTGTTTTTTAAAAGGGTAAGTCTCTTGAGTATTATCGTTGCATTAGATGCCAAAAGCCAATATGACGCTTTAACTATTGCCGAACAACTTGACCCTACTTTATGTCGTGTCAAAGTTGGTAAAGAGTTATTTACCCATGAAGGTCCAAGTGTGGTTAAAGCCTTACATCAACAAGGTTTTGAAGTGTTTTTGGATCTTAAATTTCATGATATTCCAAATACTACTGCACAGGCAGTGTGTGCTGCAGCGGATATGGGCGTCTGGATGGTGAATGTGCACGCTTCAGGTGGACGTCAAATGATGGAAACTTGTGTTGAGCGTTTAAAAGCAGGTAACTACAACACACAGCTGATTGCTGTGACTGTATTAACATCAATGGGCCGTGAAGATCTCAAAGATTTAGGTTTGGATATTGAACCTTTTGAACATGTCAAACGCTTAGCAAGTCTTACCAAAGACAGTGGTTTAGATGGGGTGGTATGTTCAGCGCAAGAAGCAAAAATGCTACGTGATACTTTAGGGCAAGATTTTGCCTTAGTCACACCTGGCATCCGTCCTGCAGGTTCAGCAGCTGATGACCAAAAACGTATTGTGACCCCTAAACAAGCCATGCTCGATGGTTCAACGCATTTGGTTATTGGTCGCCCGATTACCAAATCTGAAAATATGCGTCAGACTCTAAAAGATATTTTAGCGACATTGTAAAAACCCTTTCCAACCTCCCTTTTTCAAAGGGAGGAAATTGCCTCTTTGATAAAGAGGGATTTAGAGAGATTTTAAATGTAGGGATGATTCAATCAAATCGCCGCTAAAACACTCACCGCAATTGGGGCAAGTATAGATAACAGAAATCCACTGACCATGGCATGTGGAATAAAATCATGACCACAAGCTTGTTTGACCATAGGTAAGGTTACATCCATTGCGGTTGCACCTGCAGAGGCAATTGCAGCACGCGGATAACGCCAACCCACACAATACATCAGTAAAATGGCAAATATTTCTCTAAATAAATCATTGATTAAGGCAATACTACCTAATTCAGCCCCCTTTAATTCACTAATGACAATGCCTGACATCGAGTAAAAGCCATAGCCTTGCGAAAATAATAAGGCATCTTGAAAAGTCAATTGCTCTAGCAGCAGATAACTGATGTAGGCACCAAAAATTGAACCGACAATACACGCTAAGGGCACCAGTAAAATTTTCCAATTTAGCCATGAGCGATTAAGAGGTGTGTAGGCGAGGTCTAAACCAATCAATAACATAAAGGCTAGCAATAACCACCAACTATTGATGTGTAGGCTTAACTGCGATAGTTCAGCATAATAAGCGATTAAAATACCTAACATTAAAGCTAAAAGCGCATAACTAATATTCAATAGTGAGCTGAGCACTAAGGATAAATTAACGCGACCATGGTTGGTTTGATACCCCAAGGCTTTAAAACACAAGTAGCAGCACATAAATGCACCTAGAGAGGTGCTAGCGGCTAAGGTCAAGGCAGGGCGCAAAATGACATCTAAATTTGGTATGGCATGTAAGGCTTGAAAAAACTCAATCGCGATCGCGACTAATAGCATATAACTAAAATAAGGCAGTATTTTAAAAGCAAGTGTTTTGATGAGGGCCGGAAGTTTGTCTGCCAATATAAAACCCAAGCTTAAACACAACAGCAATTGCAAAATCAGCCACACAGAGTACATAAAAAGCGCAAAAAAATAATCTAGGCTTATGATACTTAGCTCGAGCAGCCGATGAAATAGTTTTGTATATAGATTGAGCAGTTAAACTTAAAAGTGATCATTTCGGCAATGTTCAAACACCCTAAAATAGCGTAAAAACGTAAGTGTTGTTTAGCTGTGGCAAAATTATGAAGAGATCGATTTTAGGGCTGATGTACTTAATTCAAGGCATGCGTAAGGCAGGTCTAGAGGTTGATCCTAAGTTACATGCAGTAGGCTTAAGGGCTGAAGCTTTAGAAAGCAGTGCAGTGATTCATCCAAGTCTAGAGTGGAATTTGCTACAAGTCGTGGGCAAAAACGTCAATCCTGCTTTGGGTCTATGGATTGGGCAACACTATAATTTAGTGGGTTATGGACCCTTGCTCATGTTGCTAGTGACCAGCGCGAGGATAGAGATTGCCTTAGAAAAAGCGGTTGAATATCAACGCTTAACACATTTGACTGGTGAACTAAGTTTGCGTTATGAAGCTGACCGGGTAGGTCTATGTTATGTGCCAGAACAGCTGAATACCGACTTAGGCTTACTAAGTGCCCATTGTGAAATCTCCAGTACCTTTAAGTTTTTATCAGACCTGTACAAAACCATGGGTTTAAAGGTGCCCAAATTTGCCATTGAGTTGCCATTTTTTGCCCCTGAAACCGACGAACTCATGGAAAATTATGCCCGTGTTTATGGTGAGAATTTAATTTTTGACCGTGGTGAAGCAGTTTTTTGGTGTGATCGTGCAGTTTTAGATAAGAAGATTCCCTCAGCAGATGCCATGACCTTTAAAACCTATGAACATAAGTGCATAAGTGAGATGAATCGGTTAAAAATTGATGAAAAAGAACCGGTTTTACTGCAACGGGTGTATGACTATTTAAAGTTACAACAAGGCATGTTGCCAAGCATGGCACAAACGGCACACGTGTTACAAATTCCAGAGCGTACGTTAAGACATCAATTACAACAGCTAGGGAGGAGTTATAAAGATATTCGTGAACAAATTATGAAAGATAAAGCCTTAGAATTAATTGAATATAAAGAATATTCCATAGAAATGATTGCTGAGCTGTTAGGTTATTCAGAGCCAGCTGCTTTTAATCATGCGTTTAAACGTTGGTTTGGACAAAGTCCGCGCCAATACCATAAATAAGCCAAAGTGTTATAGCACAATGCTGAATCTTGGTTATACTCCTTTAAGCTCAAAATAGTATGCAATGATATGTCTGACTTAACTTCAAACCCATTATCGCCCGCAGAGCGCTATGCCCAAGCTTTAGCGTCTGGGCAGTTTATGCCTGATGAGGCGCAAGCACAGGCTGTGCATGAGTTAGATCGTGTGTGGCAAGAACTGATCCAACGTTATAAAGCCGCAAAAAAACCATTTGCACGCTTTCGTCGTCAAACTGCACCACAAGGCGTATATATGTGGGGTGGGGTTGGACGTGGTAAAACTTGGTTGATGGATCAATTTTATAATGCTGTCCCATTTCGTCGTAAAACCCGTATGCACTTCCATCACTTTATGCAATATGTGCATAAAGAGCTGAATAAATTATCGGGTCAGCAAAACCCATTAGATATCGTTGCTGATCAAATCTATAAAGATGCTGTGATTATTTGTTTTGATGAATTTTTCGTGTCTAATGTGACTGATGCGATGATCTTAAGTGATTTATTCCAAAAATTATTTAAGCGTGGCATTACTTTAGTGGCAACGTCCAATATTGCACCCGATGGTTTATATAAGAATGGGATTCATCGTGATCGTTTTCTGCCAACCATTGAAATGGTTAAGCAAAACTGTGTGATTTTAAACGTAGATGCTGGTGTAGATTATCGTTTACGGGTGTTAAAACAAGCACAACTATTTAAATATCCATTGAATCCCGAACATGAAGCATGGATGCAACAACGTTTTGATGCCCTGACGCAAACACAAGCTAAATCTAGCGATGATATTGTGATTAATAATCGTCAGGTGAAAACGATTTGTCATACTGAAGATGTGTTGTGGTGTGATTTTGCTGATTTATGCTTAAAACCACGTAGCCCAGCCGATTTTATTGAAATTGCCAATATTTATAATACTGTGTTGGTGAGTAATATTCCGCATTTGACCGATTATTTGGCCGATGGTACGCGTCGCTTTATTTATTTGGTCGATGAATTTTATGATCGCGGTGTAAAATTATTACTGACTTCAGAAGATAATATTATTGAGATTTATTCAGGTGAAAAACTTGCCTTTGAGATTGAACGTACCCGTTCACGTTTACTTGAAATGCAGTCCGATGATTACTTAAATGCGGCACATCGACAAATTCAAGATAATAATCCTGAAAAAGCCGAAGTCTAAAATTAAGCGCCTACGGGCGCTTTTCTTTACTTGTAGCATGTAAATAAATCTAAAAAATTGCGTTATCGATGGTTTTTTGAACGAAAATCTGAACTTAAGTCTAATTTAGACATTTCAAAAACTTTATACACTATAAAAGAGCATTCATTCTGATGATGTTAATAAATCAATACTGTGTTTAAAAAATGCCCATTATTTTGTTTATTAATAATCCTATTCAGAACGGTATAAATGGGTATACTCGGAAGCTCTTGGAATAAAAAATAGCAATATCAGGAAAGACAATGACTGCACGTATTCAAAAAGGCAAGTTAGCGATTGCTAAAGAACTTTACGATTTCATCGAAAATGAAGCACTACCAGGTTCAGGTCTCGACAGTGAGACTTATTGGAGCAACTTCGAACAAGTCGTTGTCGATCTTAGTCCAAAAAACACAGCACTCTTGGCTAAGCGTGACCAAATTCAAGCACAAATTGATGAATGGCACCGTAATAACACTTTTGAATTAGAAGCTTACAAAGCCTTCTTAACTGAAATTGGCTACTTATTACCAGAAGTAGAAGATTTCCAAATTACCACAGAAAATGTCGACGAAGAAATTGCGACCATTGCAGGCCCACAGCTGGTTGTACCTGTACGTAATGCACGTTACTGCTTAAACGCTGCCAATGCACGTTGGGGTTCTTTATACGATGCACTTTACGGTTTTGACGTAATCTCGGAAGAAGATGGTGCAGAAAAAACCAAAGGCTACAACCCAAAACGCGGCGAAAAAGTAATTGCCTTTGCAAAAAACTACTTAGACGAAACTTTCCCTTTAGCGAATGGTTCACATGCCGATGCAACCCAATATACTGTTGAAGGCAATGCATTGGTTGTAAGCTTAAAAGATGGCTCTACAACTACAATTGCTGATGCATCTAAATTTGTGGGCTTTAATGGCGATGCTGCTGCACCAACAGAAGTTGTGCTTAAAAACAACGGTCTACATGCAATTATTCAAATTGATGCATCAAGCGCAATTGGTCAAACAGACGCGGCTGGCGTAAAAGACGTTGTATTAGAAGCTGCTGTAACTACGATTCAAGACTTAGAAGACTCAGTTGCTGCGGTTGATGCTGAAGAGAAAGTAGAAGGCTACCGCAACTGGTTAGGCTTAATGCGCGGTACTTTAGAAGAGTCTATTGAGAAAAATGGTAAAACAGTTACCCGTAAACTCAATGCTGATCGCACTTTCAAAAACCTTGAGGGTGGCGAAACTAAAGTTCACGGTCGTTCATTAATGTTGTTGCGTAATGTCGGCCATTTGATGACCAATCCTGCAATCCTTGTAGATGGTCAAGAAATCTACGAAGGTATTATGGATGCGTTAGTAACACCGTTATTAACCATTGCGGACATCCGTGGCGAAAACACGATTAAGAACTCGCGTAAAGGTTCAATGTATATCGTGAAGCCAAAAATGCATGGTCCTGAAGAAGTGGCATTTGCGGTAGAACTGTTTGAACGTGCTGAACAAGCGCTTGGTCTACCTGCCAAGTCAATCAAAATTGGGATCATGGATGAAGAACGTCGTACATCTGTGAACTTAAAAAACTGTATCGCGCAAGCCAAAGATCGTACCATCTTCATTAATACAGGTTTCATGGACCGTACTGGTGATGAAATTCATACCTTTATGGAAGCAGGTCCATTCGTACGTAAAGGCGAAATCAAAGGTCAAATTTGGTTCCCAGCCTATGAAAACCGCAACGTCATGGTGGGTTTACAAACAGGTCTACGTGGTAAAGCGCAAATTGGTAAAGGCATGTGGCCAAAACCAGACATGCTGCTTGATATGTACAAAACTAAAACTGAACATCCAGAAGCGGGTGCAAGCTGTGCATGGGTACCATCACCAACAGGTGCGGTGATTCACGCGATTCACTACCATCAAATTAATGTGGCAAACCGTCAGCAAGAACTTCTTGCAACAGAAGCATTGCCATTAGATGACTTATTGACACCACCACTTGCCAAAGACACCAATTGGACAGAAGAAGAAAAGCTCAAAGAGCTTGAAAACAACTGCCAAGGTATTTTAGGTTATGTGGTACGTTGGGTTGACCTTGGTGTTGGTTGTTCTAAAGTGCCGGATATCAACGATGTTGGCTTAATGGAAGACCGTGCAACTTTACGTATTTCTTCACAGCATGTGGCGAACTGGTTACGTCACGGTATTGTAACCCGTGCACAAGTTGAAGAAGTAATGCAACGTATGGCAAAAATCGTGGATGAGCAAAATGCCAATGATTCACTTTATACGCCAATGTCGGCTGACCTTGCCAATAACATCGCATTCCAAGCAGCCTCTGATTTAATTTTCAAAGGTGGTGAACAACCTGCTGGTTACACCGAGCCACTACTACACGCAGCGCGTTTAAAATTAAAAGGTTATACAGGTGACTAAACCTATGTAATTTAAAAAGCCTCTTCGGAGGCTTTTTTTATGCCTTGCGTATCACTGTTTAGCAATATGTATAAACAGGTAATAAATCGTGGCGGAGGTAGGCAGGTTTTTTCAGCTTCTGTTAAAGTGATGGCAGATCAAAATAAGGACTATCATCATGCAGGCTTACCACAATTTAAATCAACAATTTATTGCCGGTGAATGGCAGATCGGTAATTCAACACATCATTTAGAAAATATTAATCCTTATAGCCAAGCGCTCATTTTTCAGTTGCAATGTGCCAATAGTGATGATGTCGATACAGCTTATACCGCAGCCTCATTGGCTTTTCGCCAAGGGGTATTACACAGTAAAGAGACGCGAGTCAAAATTATTGAGAATTTAGCCCATATTATCCAAAAACGCCGTGAAGAGATTGTGCAATGGTTAATTAACGAATCTGGTAGCACACGCATGAAAGCTAATATTGAAGTAGATGCAGCCTTGGGTATCATTCAATATAGCGCGCAATTTCCAGATTGGTTCAAACAAGAACATTTAAGCAGCCAAGACCCCAGCCGTCAAAGTTATGTCCTACGTAAACCTTTAGGGGTAATTGCGGTCATTAGCCCATGGAATTTCCCCTTTCATTTGTCTATGCGCTCAGTGGTCACAGCAATTGCCTGTGGTAATACCGTGGTGTTAAAACCGGCCAGTGATACCCCAGTGACAGGTGGAACCTTATTGGCAAAATTATTTGAAGAAGCCGGTACACCGAGTGGGGTGCTGAATGTCGTGGTGGGCAGTGGTCGTGAAATTGGAGACTATTTTGTAGAGCATCCTACGCCTAAACTGATTTCTTTTACCGGTTCAACCGAAGTGGGGCAAGGGGTAGGCAGTAAAGCCTTGGCCAGCTCACGGATAAAACGCTTGGCTTTGGAACTCGGTGGTAATGCGCCTTTGGTCATTTTAGATGATGCTGATTTAGATTTAGCCGTTGAATTAACCATTATGGGGCGTTTTTTACATCAAGGGCAAATTTGTATGAGTACTAATCGTGTGATTGTAGATCAAATTATTCATGATGCATATGTGGAAAAACTGCTTGAGGCTGTGGCAAAAATTCCAGTGGGCGATCCAAACTTAGCAGAAACGATGATTGGTCCGATTATCAATCAATCTCAAGTCAGTAAGCATCAAGCGATCATTCAATATGCCCAAGATTTAGGCGCTGAATTGATCTATGAGGGGGGTATTCACGGTAATATTGTTGCCCCACATGTCTTTACTCATGTGGATCCCTACTTTGAGATTGCTCAGCAAGAAAGTTTTGGCCCAATTTTACCGATTTTAAAAGCCAAAGATGAACAACATGCTGTAGATTTAGCCAATAACACTGAATTTGGTTTGTCTAGTGCGGTATGTACCCAAAACATTCAACGTGGTCAAATGTTTGCTGAAAAAATTGATGCAGGGATGACGCATATTAATGGTATTACCGTTGCTGATCATGCCAATGCACCTTTTGGTGGTGAAAAAAACTCAGGCCTAGGGCGCTTTAACGGGCACTGGATTTTTGAAGAGTTTACTCGTAGCCATTGGTTGACCCTACCACAATAAAAAACCTCAGCTTAGAGCATGCTTCACGTTATAATAGCTGAAGTGTTGTAGAGGTGTTTTTTAGCATGTGTGCGAACTTTAAACCGCTAACCCGTAGCCAACAGCGTGAGTTACAACTCCCTGAGATTCCTTTTGACTATCCTGAGGAAGTTTATCCTAACTATGCTTTACCTTTACTGTTTAAATCCAACCAAGGTCTAGAGTGGCGTTCGGTCAATTTTGGCTTGGTACCTAAATGGGCAGAAGATAAATCAGTCGCGACACGTACTTACAACGCCCGTAACGAAACCTTATTACAAAAGCCAAGTTTTGCCGAAGCTGCGGCTAAAGCTAAATTTGGCGTGATTCCCGTGCATGAGTTTTACGAATCAAAATATTTTGATGGTAAACCACAGCGTTGGGGGGTACGTCGCCGTGATGGCAAGGGATTTTATATCGCTGCGCTGTATGAAATTTGCAAATTAGGTGATGAAATCGTACGTTCAGCCAGCATGATTACGATGGATGCGATTGATCACCCGATGATGAAAGACTTTCATGAGCCGGGACCGATTAAACGTTCAGTGATTGTGATCCCTGAAGCACGTTTAGGGGAGTGGCTGAGTTTAAAACAGCCCAATTTAAGTTCTTTTGTTCAAGGTTTTCCAGTAGAGGAGTTTGAATGTTCACACGTGTCTAAGGCGAAAATCGAAAAAGTGAGTCCACAACTCAACTTTTTCGATGCGCTATAGCATTAATGGGCCAAGTTCTTAAAGATTTGTTTGAGGCCATCCATCATTTTCTCAATTTGTAATGGGGTTAAGCCATCAAAAGATTGCTCTAACACAATACCCGTTAAGTCATTTACCTTTTCCGTCATCTCGATGCCTTTTTGTGTTAATACCACGCGTGTAATACGTGCATCATCTTCGCATGAATAGGTGTCGACTAAACCTTCATCTTTGAGTCGATAAATAATTTTTGTGGTGGTTGACATTTTAGACACCACCATTTGAGAGAGGTCAGAGACACTAGCATTGGGTTTACTTTGTAATGCCACTAAAATACGACGACGTGAATTGTCTAGACCATACTTTTTTAAGGCATGATCGACATTGTTGACGTATTGTGCATGAACTTGCATGATCCAATAAAAAGGAAACTCTTCAAAATTCGTATTATGCGACGAAGGCAAAAATTTAGCATATTTTTTAGTCATGTGATGTTATTCCTGTTACCGGTATTTTAGTTTTAATTGCGTCACAATTATTTGTTATTTTATGTGAAAACTCAAGTTGCTATATCAATTTTTTTGCCTTTTTGCCACCCAAGTCCATGAGGGGTGTTATGGCGTTGACAAGACACTTGAGTATACAAGGTCTAGATTTAAGATTTGATCCCTTGTTTAAGGGGGTTTATATAATAATCAATAAAAAATAAAGCATTTTTCAGCTAAAAATATGTGGCGTAGTGTGTAATAGATCACATATTTTAATAAAAAAAATAAAAAATATAATTACAACTGCGGCAGTTTATGCATAATGAAATTATCTCTAGTTGCAAAGGTCATATTGAATGGATCCGTCGCCGGGGGCGTATTTGCCCACACTTACGATTTCAATGAATCAATCCGGAGTTCTTGACTAATGGAATTTTTATTAGATCCGGGAATTTGGGTTGGTTTAATAACTCTAATTATTTTAGAAATCGTTTTAGGTATTGATAACCTCGTTTTTATTGCCATTTTGGCAGATAAACTTCCTCCAGAACAACGTGATAAAGCACGTGTTCTCGGTTTAACCCTTGCATTGCTGATGCGTTTGGGTCTTCTGTTTGCGATTTCTTGGCTGGTCACCCTAACACAGCCGTTGATTACTATTTTTGAACACAGCTTCTCCGGACGCGACCTGATCTTATTAGGTGGTGGTCTATTCTTATTGTATAAAGCTGTTTCAGAATTACATGAGATGATGGAAGGTAAACCGGAAGTTAAGAGCACAAATAGCAAAGTGGTGTATGCAGGTTTTGCTGCAGTCGTTGCACAAATTGTGGTTCTTGACGCGGTATTCTCATTGGATTCAGTGATTACAGCCATTGGTATGGTTGATGACATCCGTATTATGATGGTGGCCATGGTGGTTGCTATGGTGGTGATGTTGGTGGCGTCTAAGCCCCTCACAACCTTTGTAAACCGTCATCCAACTGTTGTCATCTTATGTTTAAGCTTCTTGCTATTGATCGGTATTAGCTTAATTGCTGAAGGTTTTGGTTTCCATATTCCAAAAGGTTATATCTATTCAGGCATTGGTGTTGCCATTTTAATGGAAGGCTTTAACCAATACCGTTTACGTAATACAGCCAAACATGCGGCTAAAATTCCGTTACGTCATCGTACTGCCGACTCTATTTTAAAATTAATGGGCGGAAAAATTGAAACTGATGATGAGACAAGCCATTCACCAGCACAAGAAGCATTTGCTGATGAAGAACGTTATATGATTGGTGGGGTATTGACCCTAGCAGAGCGTTCTGTTGCCTCAATTATGACGCCACGTAGTCAAATTTCATGGGTTGACTTAAATGATTCACCAGAAATGATCCGTGAAAAAATTCTATCTGTACCGCATAGCTTATTCCCGGTATGCCGTGGTAGCTTAGATAAAGTCATTAGTATTGTACGTGCCAAAGAATTATTAGATGTCCTTGATGATGAAGAGCAAATGAAAGCTTTAATTCGTCTACATCGTCCAATTTATATCTTTGAAACCATGAAGGTTATTGACGCGATTAATACTTTGCGTACTTCGAAGGGTTCATTGGTCTTGGTGAGCGATGAGTTTGGTAATGTACAAGGTTTAATTTCACCGCTTGATGTATTTGAAGCCATTGCAGGTGAGTTCCCTGACGCTGACGAGCAACTTGATTTAATTAAACTCGAAGAAGGCAAATGGAAAGCTACGGGTATGTTGGATTTATATCAGCTAGAACTTGAATTGGGTATGCTTGATTTAGTCGAAGAAGATGCTAGCTATATTAGTGTTGCAGGCTTAATTCTTGACCAGACTCAAGGTGAAGTGACCGTAGGCACAGAACTTGAGTATAAGGGTGTGCATTTTAGTGTCACAGAGCTTGATGGTAATCGTATTAAAACCGTCATGATTCAGCACTAAGTTAAAAAGCCTCACTTATGTGAGGCTTTTTTTATAGCAGTAGGGCATGTGCAAGTACAGGCCATAAATTTTGATGGCTCTTTTTAAACATGAGCATATGCCCAATTTGGCTGTGTTGGTAATCTTCTGGGTTTAACTCAAACATTGACGTCTGTGCATTGGGGTAACGCTCTAATAAATCTTTTACATTATGGGGTGTTGCGATTTGATCATCACTAGAAAAAATTGCAGTGATTGGACAAGAAATTTGCTGATGATAATCTGCCTGAAGGGCTTGCTTAGCGTTTAGAATATAACCGGGCTGACTACAAAACTTGGCCCAATCCCGTCCAACGTTTTGGGGGAGATTTTCTCCCATGCCGATGATTTGAGTGGGTGAAAAGCCTTTGAATATATGCCCTAAAGGAAAAAGGACATAAAACATGAGTGGAGCCAAAAGCTGTGTGCGACCTTTGAGCCCACCTAAATAGCCACTCGAACCTGCCACAGTAACAAGTTTGGCAACCTGTTTAAAATTATGCATCACGCCTAGCAGCTGCCCTCCAGCACTATGTCCCACCAAAAGCACTTGTTTAGCTTGGCTAAGATGCAGCAATGTATCTACAGCCGCAGGTAGATCATATTGCCCCCAATCTGAAATTGAGGCTCTGCTATGTTTAAGTTTGCCGTGTAGTGATTGCCCAATACCACGAAAATCAAAGCTCATAACATCATAGCCTAGCGTGGTCAGATAAGTGGCAAAGTGTCGATAGAAGCCTTGTACAATGCCTGTCGCAGGTGCGATGAGAACTGGTAAGTGACGTTTTTGAGCTTGATGAGGATAAAATTGTGCGGCGAGGGGGTAGCCATCTTGAGCATAAAAGTAAAAATTTTGTATAGACATAAGTGTGCGCAAATTATTGTTATGTCATGTGACTATAACGCAATGATAAGCAATTGAGGTGACGCTATAGTCAAAGATGGATGCAACGCATCCATCTGCTAATCATCTTTACGATATTTATGTTCAATGATCGCCCAGATCAAAAATACCAGCGATACCATTAAACCATAAACAAAATATTCGGCTTTCAGATTACCTTGGATGCTGCCGTAAATGGCCAGCGTTAAGATCAATGCAAAGGTGGTGCTCAAGTAGATGAGAGCATTGCTGTTCTGCTTTAGAGCATTCTGAAAGAATGATTTATTAAAGTCTTGAACTGACATCTCCACGCCTCCTTGTTGGATAAACCCTATTGTTATAATTGGTTGGTTTCTATTGTTGTACGTGTATTTTTTTTAAATAGCAAGTGATCTGTCACAAAATTGACATCATTTTATGATTTTTATTGTGCTGGTTTGAGTGGTATTTAGGCTTTACCATAAAGCTCAATTAAAATTATAGCTGTTTGTTCAGGCAGCATGTTTAGATGAGGTGTGCTGCTATCATTAAAATCATGTAGAAACAATAAAGGTCTGTTTGGGTAAAACCTGACATTTATTGCTTAAGCTTAAAATTGTGTTTGGGTAAAACAACAATTTTAACATTCGAAAAAATCTTATTTTTTCGCGTTATCCACGATAATACAGATGATCAGCACCACAAGAGATGGGATTAACCATGCTAAATTTTGTGCGCTTAATGGTAAGTGTGCCAGTACGGCAGGTAACCATTCTTCAAAGCCTGCTACTTTTAGACCGTCAATAATACCAAACACCAATGACACAGCTGTAACAGGTGCAATCACACGTGAAGGTTTGTTAAAGAAGCCCCAGCAGAAGCCAAGCAAAATGACAACAATTGCAGGTGGATAAATTGCGCTTAGTACAGGTACAGACACGGCAATCAGTTTAGTTAAGCCTAAGTTTGAAATGACAAAGGCAAAGCCAACTAAAATAAATACCCACGCTTTATAACCAATTTTGGTAATTTGCGAGAAGTATTCAGCACATGCACAGGTCAGGCCAATCGCTGTTACCATACATGCAATAAAGATCATGGCAGCAAGGAATAAGGAGCCAAAATCACCAAAAGCATGTTGTACATAAGCATGTAGGATCACTGCGCCGTTGGCTGCATTGGCTGCTACATCATGACTACCAAGACCCAGTTTAAATAAGCTTAAATAAACTAAAGTTAAACCAATACCTGAAATCAGGCTGGCAATCACAGCATATTTGGTAATTAATTTGCTATCTGTTACACCACGTGAACGGATGGCATTAATAATCACAATACCAAATACTAAGGCGCCTAGCGTATCCATGGTTAAGTAACCATTGACGAAGCCCTCAGAAACGGGACTATTAATGTAGTTACCTACAGGCTCATCAATAAAGCCGGCAGGAATGACGAAAGCCGCAACACCTAAGATTACTAACGCTAAAATCTTAAGGGGTGACAGTACATAGCCAACAGTATCTAAAATTTTATTGGGATAAAGCGAAACTAAAGTGACAAAGGCAAAATAAATTGCACTATAGATCAGTAAGCTAGACGCTGAAGTACCAAAGTATGATGAAAAACCAATTTCATAGGATACGGTGGCAGTACGCGGTGTAGCAAATAACGGGCCTACCGCTAAGTAACACACCACCGTCAGAATAAGACTGGCAACTTTACCTAAGGGAGAGCTTAAGCGTTGAATAGAGCCTTCTACACGAGATAAGGCCACAATAGTGATCACTGGTAAACCAACAGCAGTGATTAAAAAGCCAAAAGCAGCTAACCAAACATGGTCACCTGCTTGTTGTGCAACGATCGGAGGGAAAATAATATTGCCCGCACCGATAAACAGTGCAAAGGTCATAAAACCTAGAGCAATAATATCCCGGGTACGTAAACTCGTCATAATGGGAGAACAACTAGGTGGAACAAAAAAAAGCAATTTTAGAGCAAAGCATGTTTTTTTGGTAATTAAATTTATATAAATTATGAATAGTTTTTATATGAGCTGATTTGATTTTGATCGAATTGTAAAAACTGGGTTGATTTATAAGTTTGATTCAAGAACAAAAAATGCCAAAACTTCAATTTTAAGCGATTTGATTTTCAAATCATCGTTGGAATTCAGTATGCTATGCTATATAGATTAAATGCTTAATAAATCAACAAACACATCGATAAAAATGAGAATTATTCTGTTTTATAGGGCATGCTCAGCATCTGCGTGAAAAAAGGTCTATACTACGGATACGCTTAAAGAGGATAAAATTCATGCGAGCTCCTGCCATTACCATTAAAACTGCGCAAGATTTAGAACATCTACGTATCTCTGGCCGTTTGGCTGCACAAGTTTTAGAAATGATAGGTCCGCATGTCAAGCCCGGTGTCACGACAGAATATTTAGATGATCTTTGCTACGACTTTATTGTCAACACCTTAAAAGTGACCCCCGCTAATATTGGCTATTATGGCTATACCAAAACCACGTGTATCTCACCCAATGAAGTGGTATGTCACGGTATTCCAGCAGCCACTATTGAACTCAAAGACGGTGACATTATTAATATTGATGTGGCCATTATTAAAGATGGTTACTTTGGTGACACCAGTCGTATGTACTATGTCGGTAGTGTGCAGCCTGAAGCTAAACGCTTGGTTGATACCACCTATGAAGCGATGGTGGCGGGTATTCGTGCGGTTAAACCCGGTGCTACTTTAGGCGATGTGGGCCATGCAATTCAAACTGTCGCTGAACGTGAAGGTTATAGTATTGTGCGTGAGTACTGTGGTCATGGCATTGGTAAGGTGTATCATGAGCAACCGAATGTGGTGCATTATGGTCAACCGGGGCATGGTTTAAAATTAGAAGTTGGGATGGTGTTTACCATTGAACCGATGGTCAATGCAGGACGTGCTAGCGTTAAAGAACTCAAAGATGGTTGGACAGTCGTCACAGTGGATGGTGGTTGGTCGGCACAATGGGAACATATGGTGGCGGTCACTGAAACGGGCTTTGAGGTATTATCACCTTGGCCAGAAGGTACAGGAAGTTACATGCCAATTGAAGTGGCTGAATAAAGACAAAAAGCTGATCAACGATCAGCTTTTTTTTCAGTTAAATGTTCAACGAGGTAGTCAATGAACACCCGTACAGCAGGCAGTTGACCACGTCTTGAAGGATAAACTGCATGAAAAATACCATGTGCTGCGCTCCACTCGGGCAACACCCGCACCAGTTCACCTGATGTTAAATAATCGTGCACAATGCTATCGGGTAAAAGTGCAATGCCACAATTTTGACAGGCCAGTTGTGCCAGGAGCATTAAATCAGAGCCCATTACAGTTGGGTTGACTTTAATTTTCTTCTGCTCCTGCTTTTGATTGTGCACCACAATATATTGATCTAAATGCTCATCAGACATACTTAAAATATGGTGTTGCATTAGATCTTCAGGGGTTTTTAACTCACCAAATTGATTTAAATAGGCTTGGCTGGCAAATAAATGCTGCTCGATATGGGCAAACTGGCGAATAATCAGATTTGGGTCACTGTCTAGATTAGAGCGTACCCGTAGCGCTACATCAATCCCTTCATTGATTAAATCGACACGGCGATTACTGACCAAGAGCTGTACTTTAATTTCCGGGTAAAGCTTTAAAAATTGCGGTAATATTTTCGCAATTTCATTTTGTGCAATCGATACCGGTAAACTGACTTTAATTACACCGCGTGGCTGAATAGTTAAATGATCAACTAAATCATGCGCTGCTTGCGCTGCATTAATCATCACTTGCGCATGACGATAGATGTTGAGGCCAATCTCAGTCACTGCAAAGTGGCGCGAGCTGCGCTGAATTAAACGCACGCCTAAGCGTTCTTCGAGCTGATACACCCGACGACTCAATTTAGATTTGGGAATATCGGTCGCGCGTTCTGCAGCACTAAAGCCACCATGTTCTACCACTTGAGCAAAACAATAAAAATCATCCAGATCTGACAACATATCCTATGCCAATTATGCAACGATAAAAGATATTACATGTTGATTGTTGCATCTTGTCAATGCAAATTTATTGATGAATAAATAGCCTAAGTATTTATAGAATCAATATTGGCATGTAATTTTTTTTGCATGTTGAAATATTAATTTTTACACTAGCAGAAGTTTCTATTTGAGTTTTTGTCATGGCCTATCAACTGATTCAACTTGAGCATCAAGCTACAGATTCAATTGCTTGTCCGCATTGCGCGCACTGGGTGATTAACTGGCAAGAAGAGCAATATGTACAACCGTGTGAGCATACCTTATTTATTGCCATGGATATTGGCTTTGAATATATTACTGATGAATTTGAACAGACCATGCCGCATAGCGTAGATGAGTTGCATGCCAATGATGACCAAATGAATATGTTTGCTGCCATTGATCAAGCGACCTATAGCAACTTCTTAATTTTAAAAGCAGATTTAGGTATGCAAGGCTATTCACGCTACTTGGGCTTTACCCTCTAATATAAAAAAGCACCCGAGGGTGCTTTTTGATTTAGCCTTCGACTTCTTCTTCAACATCGTCATCGGCGGTGTCCATGCCCAGTTCTTTAAGTTTACGGGTCAAGGTATTACGCCCCCAGCCAAGTAACTCAGCAGCATGACGTTTACGTCCACGGGTTTGTTGTAAGGCGGCATTAATTAAAGTTCGTTCAAACATAGGCGTCGCAATGTCTAAAATCTTCATTTCTCCATTTTTGAGCTTTTGCACGGCCCATTGACCTAACAGCTCATCCCAATGATGAATAGCAAGACGATCTAGGGCCGCTTGACCATCACCCAATTTTTCAATTGGAATTTGTTTAAGCTCTGAAGGTAAATCTTCAGGATAAACCTCACGACCTGTGATCATGACTGTGAGCCAACGACAGGTATTTTCTAACTGACGCACATTGCCTTGCCATGGCAATTGCTGCATGTATTCTTGCGTTTCAGGGCGTAAGATTTTTGGACTCACGCCTAATTCTTTACCTGCGCGTGCTAAGAAATGCTGGGCTAGCATTGGAATATCTTCGGCACGGTGGGCAAGTTTTGGAATATGAATCCGAATCACGTTTAAGCGATGGTATAAATCTTCACGGAAACGTCCATCATGTACCAATTTTTCTAAATCTTGATGCGTTGCAGCCACAATCCGCACATCGACCTTCACTGGAATATGTCCACCGACACGGTAGAACTCACCATCTGCCAACACACGTAATAAACGGGTTTGGGTTTCAAATGGCATGTCGCCAATTTCATCTAAGAACAGCGTGCCACCATTGGCTTGTTCAAAACGACCTTGGCGCTGCGTATTGGCACCAGTAAAGGCCCCTTTTTCATGGCCAAAGAGTTCGGTTTCAATCAGGTCTTTGGGAATCGCCGCCATATTCAGTGCAATAAAAGGCTTAGCACTGCGCGGTGAGTGACGATGCAGCGCATGCGCCACAAGCTCTTTGCCTGTCCCAGATTCACCATTAATCAGTACAGTGATGTGGGATTGCGATAAACGACCAATGGCGCGGAACACTTCCTGCATAGCAGGTGATTCACCAATAATTTCAGTCGATTGAATAGGTGGGGCTGTTTTCGCCGATTCTTGTTGTTGTAGCTTCGTAATATGCAAAATGGCACGATTGACTAAAGCCAAAGCTTCATCAATATCAAACGGTTTAGGTAAATATTCAAAAGCACCTGTTTGATAACTCGACACCGCCGACTCTAAATCGGAATGCGCAGTCATAATGATCACAGGTAGGTCAGGGTAATTGCCTTTGACTTTGCCTAAAAAAGTTAAACCATCAATACCAGGCATACGAATGTCGGTTAAAATGACATCTGGTGCATCAATACTTAGTTGGTCGAGCGCAGATTGCGCTTCTTCAAAGCTGGTGACATCAAAACCTTCTTCTTTAAAGGTCTTTTCCAGTACCCAGCGCATGGCGCGATCATCATCAATCACCCAAATTTTATTTCGCGACATGACTCGCCTCCCAAGGTAAATATAAGCTAAATGTTGTTTTGCCTGGCACCGATTGGCACTCAATCATTCCTTGATGTTGATGCATAATGTTTTGTGCAATGCTCAGGCCTAGACCGGTGCCTTTGGCGCGTCCGGTCACCAGTGGATAAAAAACGGATTCGATAATATCTTCAGGCACACCTGGTCCATTATCTTCGATGTCAATACGCACCATTGAACGGTGAATCACCCCATTAATGGTAACTAAACGTTGAATACGGGTTCTTAAAATCAGTTGCGGTTGTTCATCAACAAAGAAATCTTTATTTTCATTCATGGCTTGTACCGCATTGACGCTGATATTGAGCATCACTTGAATGAGTTGATCACGATCCGCCAATACATCAGGCAGCGACAAATCATAATCACGAATTAACTGCACGCGTTTTTTGGTTTGATTGGCAATTAAAGAGCGTACTCGTTCTAAAGGTTCATGAATATTGACCGGTTCGTAACTTGGTAGTTGACGTGAACCGAGCATGGTGTCGGCTAAATTTCTTAAACGATCCACTTCACTAATAATAATGTCAGTAAATTCGGCATATTCTGGGTCATTGAGACTACGGGCTAATAACTGCGTGGCACCGCGAATACCCGCCAATGGATTTTTAATTTCATGTGCTACACCGCGAATGAGTTGACGTGCCACTTGATGCTGTTGAATAAAATTTTCTTCTTTGGAAATTTTCAGCATACGATCACGGGGATTCAGCTCAATAATTAATAAAGGGTGATACGGTTTATCGTAATTTAAAGCAGATACAGTATAATCAACATGAATGTCTTTAAAGTTGACATTAATGGTGGCTTCACGGCGCGTGTAAGGCTGGCCAGTACTGAGTGTATTTTTAAGCGCTTCTTTGGTATTAAACTCATCATCTGGCATATGCAATAAATTGAGTACCGGTTGACCAGATGCACGTAATAAACTCATATCAAATAAGGCTTCACAAGCCGAATTTAAATAGAAAACATTAAGATCACGATCGGCTAACAAAATCGCCGTGGTCATATTGTCCACTAAAAGGCGATAGTCGATCAGGTTGGGTTGATCCATTAGTGGCAACGTCCTGTATTAAAATAGCGCAGCGGCAGCGTCATAAAGCAAATCATCTTGATATAAAAGTTCTGAATTGAGGCAATTTAAGCAAGATACACGCCAACTTGAAAAAAATGCTGCAAATTGGTCAGCTTTGAAGAATGCGATGCGCTTAAATTGTTCTGAAATAAAAAAGGTATACCCAATTCATTGGGCACAGTAAAGTATTTTTGAACCAAAATGGTGCATGCATGTTTATATTGCTTAAATTATGGTTGTATTTTGGTGCATTATGCAAAGAGTGGCCTAAGCAACTATTTTTATAGACAGAAAAGACATACAATACGCCCATTCTAGTGGAGCGCAGATTCATGAAATCCCCCAAAGTCGGTTTTGTTTCTTTAGGTTGTCCTAAGGCATTGGTCGATTCTGAACGAATTCTAACTCAGTTAAAGACTGAAGGTTATGATGTAGCATCAGATTATGACGGTGCTGATTTAGTCGTTGTTAATACCTGTGGTTTTATTGAATCTGCAGTACAAGAGTCTTTAGACGCAATTGGCGAAGCCATGAGCGCGAATGGTCGTGTGATCGTAACAGGTTGTTTGGGTAAAGACGAAGACAAAATTCGTCAAATGCACCCAAATGTCTTAAAAGTCACTGGCGCAGCAGCTTATGAAGAAGTCATGGATGCGGTACACGAGTACGTGCCTGAACCGCCAAAACACAATCCATTTATTGACTTGGTGCCTGAACAAGGTATTCGTTTAACGCCAAAACATTATGCTTATTTAAAAATTTCAGAAGGTTGTAACCATCGTTGTACTTTCTGCATTATCCCAAGCATGCGTGGCGATTTAGTCTCTCGTCCTGTAGGTTCGGTGCTGTCAGAAGCACAAGCATTAAAAAATGCCGGTGTAAAAGAAGTTTTAGTCATCTCCCAAGACACTTCTGCATATGGTGTTGACACCAAATACAAACTGGATTTCTGGAACGGTCAACCAGTCAAAACCAAATTCTTTGACATGTGTGAAGCATTAGGTCAACTCGGTATCTGGGTGCGTTTACATTATGTTTATCCATATCCACATGTGGATGCGGTGATTGACTTAATGGCACAAGGCAAAATCTTGCCGTATTTAGACATCCCATTCCAACATGCCAGTCCGCGCATCTTAAAGCTGATGAAGCGTCCTGCACACAGCGAAAATACTTTAGAGCGTTTAAAAGTATGGCGTGAAAAATGTCCTGATTTGGTGATTCGTTCAACATTTGTGGTGGGCTTCCCAGGCGAAACCGAAGAAGATTTCCAAATGTTGCTTGATTGGCTCAAAGAAGCTGATTTAGATCGCGTCGGTTGCTTCACATATTCACCAGTTGAGGGTGCAACTGCTAACGATCTACCAGATCATGTGCCAGAAGAGATTAAGCAACAGCGTTATGAACGTTTTATGCAAGTACAGCAAGAAATTTCTGCGGCAAAATTGCAAAAACGTATTGGTCAAACCATGACCGTGCTGGTGGATGATTTAGAAGATGAGTTCCCAGTGGCTGTGGCACGCTCATATGCTGATGCACCAGAAATTGACGGTAACGTTTTTGTCGAAGATATCGATAAGAGCTTAATTAAAGCTGGTGATCTACTTGAAGTAGAAATCACTGATGCTGACGAATATGACTTATATGCGAAACTGATTCGTATTAAAGCCTAACCGATACCGATAACAAGATTGAGTTTGGAGTTTATTAACATGGTAACTGATTCTAAAAATCCACGTTATGGCCGTATTTTGCTAAAACTTTCAGGTGAAGCATTAGCGGGCAACAAAGACATGGGGATTGACGCACAAGTGCTCGATCAAATGTCTTTAGCAATTGCGCACCTTGTGGGTTTAGGTGTGCAAGTGGGTATTGTTGTCGGTGGTGGTAACTTATACCGCGGTAGCCAATTACAAAAAGATGGTTTAGTGGGTCGTGTAACAGGCGATCAAATGGGCATGTTGGCGACTGTAATGAATGGTTTAGCCATGCGTGATGCTTTGGTACGTCGTAACATTAAAACCCGTTTAATGTCAGCATTACCGATTGGCACTGTGGTTGAGTCATACTCAAGCCGCGATGCGATTCGTCACTTAACCCAAGGTGAAGTCTGCGTATTTGTGGCAGGTACAGGTAATCCATTCTTTACCACAGATACCGCAGCTTGCTTACGTGGTATTGAAATTGAAGCCAACTTGATCTTAAAAGCCACCAAAGTAGATGGTGTATACAATAAAGATCCAAGCAAACACGAAGATGCAGTGAAATATGACACCTTAACCTTTGACCAAGTGTTAGATGAAAAGTTAGGTGTGATGGATTTAACTGCAATTTGCTTATGTCGTGACCATAATGTGCCGCTACAAGTGTTTGATATGAACAAATCAGGTGCTTTATTGTCTGTGGTCATGGGCGAGAAAGAGGGTACACACGTCACCAATTAGACGTGTGCCCAAAAGCACTTTATACTACTTACTATTTTAGAATTAACTAAGGAAGATCATATGATTAACGATCTTAAAAAAGACGCTGAAGTTCGTATGCAGAAGTCTTTGGAATCTTTAGAACAAGGTTTTAACAAAGTCCGTACTGGCCGTGCGCATCCATCGATTTTAAACGGTGTGATGGTACCTTATTACGGTTCTGACGTGCCTTTAAACCAAGTGGCAAACGTCGGCGTTGAAGATTCACGTACTTTATTGGTACAACCTTTTGAACGTTCAATGGTATCTGCAATTGATAAAGCAATCCGTGAATCTGATTTAGGTCTTAATCCAATCACTGCTGATGCAATTCGTGTACCAATGGCTGCATTGACTGAAGAAACACGTAAAGACATGCAAAAAGTAGCACGTTCAGAAGCTGAAAATGCCAAAGTTGCGATCCGTAATATTCGCCGTGATGTATTGGGCGATATCAAAGCATTATTGAAAGAAAAAGAAATTTCTGAAGATGATGAGCGCCGTGCAAGTGATGAGATCCAAAAAATCACTGACAAACACATTGCAGAAGTAGACAAGCGTTTAGCTGCGAAAGAAGCTGAATTGATGAAGGTCTAATCAATGACCGCTGAAGACATCACACATCTTCCGAAACATGTTGCCATCATCATGGATGGCAACAATCGTTTTGCCAAAAAAAATCAGATGCAAAAAGGCGATGGCCATCGTGAAGGGAAAACTGTTCTCGATCCGATTGTGGAATATTGCCGTCAAGAAAAAATTCGTGCTTTAACAGTTTTTGCTTTTTCAAGCGAAAATTGGAATCGTCCGCAATTTGAAGTTGACTTGCTGATGAAGCTGCTCGAAGACACGATACAAGAACAAATTCCACGTATGGAGAAATTTGAAATTTCCTTACGTTTTATTGGGGATCGTTCGCGTCTTTCGCCACATTTACGTGAGTTGATGTTGCATGCAGAACAAAGGACTGCTAAGTTCACTGAAATGACACTGTGTATTGCAGTCAGTTACGGTGGTATGTGGGATATGGCACAAGCCGCAAAACAGCTCGCTTGTGATGTTATGGCCAATCAATTGGCGATTGATGACATCACCACGGAACGTTTTGGTGCTTATATTAGTATGTCGGATTTACCGCCTGTGGATTTATTAATCCGTACTGGGGGAGATTTTAGATTATCTAATTTCTTGCTTTGGCAAGCCGCTTATGCAGAATTGTATTTTACTCAGACACTTTGGCCTGAGTTTACAGTGGAAGAGCTTGAAGATGCCTTTCATGTGTTTGCAGGACGTGAACGCCGTTTTGGTAAAACTTCTGAGCAAATCCAACAAGAGAAAAATGAGAATTAATCGATGTTAGAGCGGATCATTACCGCATTGGTATTGGTCGCAATTGTACTTTGCTGCATGTTTGCGACAACTTCACCATATCCAATGTTAGTCTTAATGACAGGTGCTGCAGGGGTAGCAGGCTATGAGTGGTATAAGCTCATGCCGAAAACAGCAGACAGCCTGATCAATACACCTCTGGCCTATGGATATGGGATTTTAACTGCAGCACTTTCTGCTTTAGCACTTTATTTTAACGATATTGTTATTTTACTTTGGTCGGCCTCGATTTTATCGTGGTGCTTAAGTGTATATTGGGTAAAATCTTATCCAGATTATGATGCATGGTATAACCCAAGTCTAAAAATTATTGGGGTTGTATTAGTTGCTGCGGCAATTACCGCTATTTTTAGTCTGTGGAGCAGTTCTCCATGGTGGCTGATGTACCTGTTCCTCTTGGTATGGGGTGCAGACAGTGGTGCGTATTTTGTAGGTCGTAAATTAGGAAAGAATAAACTGGCACCCTGTGTAAGTCCCAATAAATCTTTAGAAGGTTTATATGGTGGTGTACTAACCGCTATGCTAATTGTGGTGGTGGTTGAAGTGGTTTATTTAGATTTAAGCCTAGCACAGCACTTACTGTTTTTGGGACTTTCTGTACTTACCGTATTTAGTTCAGTGCTTGGCGACTTATTTGAATCCATGATTAAACGCCGTGCAGGAATTAAAGATTCAGGCCGTATTCTACCGGGTCATGGTGGAGTACTTGATCGTATTGACTCTTTACTGGCTGCTGCACCGATTTTTGCAGCGGGCATGTATGTTTTAAAATTAATTGGCGTAGATTTATAAATGTCACAAGCTGTTTGTATCTTAGGTGTTACAGGTTCCATTGGTCAAAGTACCTTAAAAATTTTACAACAACATCCTGAGCAGTATGCTGTGTATGCAGTCACGGCGCATAGCCGTATTGATGCACTGGTGGACATTTGTAAACAGCATCAGCCCAAAGTTGCTGTTGTACCGCAGCATAAAGTCGATGAGCTTGCACAGAAGCTTAAAGCGGCTGGCTTATCACAGATTGAAATCCTAAGTGGTGAAGCCGGTTTAATTGCCGTGGCCGAGCATCCAAGCGTAGATGTGGTGATGGCAGCCATTGTTGGTGCGGCAGGGCTATTACCAACTCTTGCTGCAGTCAAAGCCGGTAAGCGCGTGTTATTGGCCAATAAAGAAGCTTTGGTGATGTCTGGTGACATCATGATGCAAGCTGCACGTGAGCATGGTGCTTTGTTGTTACCAGTGGATTCAGAGCATAATGCGATTTTCCAATGTTTACCAAGTAACTATTTAGACGCCGAGCGTCATGGTCAGCCAAAGTTGGGTGTGCAACAGATTTTGCTCACCGCTTCAGGTGGACCATTCTTAAACCATGACTTAGAACGGTTAAAAACAGTCACACCTGCCCAAGCCTGTAAACACCCTAATTGGTCGATGGGACAAAAAATCTCAGTTGATTCAGCGACTTTAATGAATAAAGGTTTAGAGCTCATTGAAGCCTGTCATTTATTTGCAGTGTCTGAAAACTATATTACCGTAGTGGTGCATCCTGAAAGTATTATTCACTCGATGGTGCAATATGTCGATGGCTCGACCTTGGCGCAAATGGGTAATCCAGATATGTGTACTCCGATTGCTCATGCGTTGGCATGGCCTGAGCGCTTAAGTACGCATGTGCCGCCGCTCGATTTATTTATCAATCAGCAATTGAACTTCCAAGCGCCAGATGTTGTTCGTTTTCCTGCCTTAAAATTGGCACGTCAAGCCATGCAAGCCGGTGGAACAGCGCCGACTATTTTAAATGCGGCCAACGAAGTGGCTGTGGCAGCGTTCTTGCAAGGTCAAATTGGCTTTACACAAATTCCACAAGTCGTAGAGCACAGTTTAACTACAATGGCGCACGCAGCAGCTGGCTGCCTTGAAGCCATTTTGGCGGCAGATCAACACGCGCGTGAGATTGCGTCTGACTATATTCGAACAGGAAGCTAAAACATGAGTGCCTTATTTATGATTGTGGCGGCAATTCTATTGCTTGGGCCGTTAATTGCGATTCATGAATTTGGTCATTATTTTGTGGCACGAAAACTCGGTGTCAAAGTTTTAGTCTATTCGATTGGTTTTGGTCCGACCTTATTGAAATGGACTTCGAAGAAATCAGGGATTCAGTATCAATTGTCAGCATTGCCTTTAGGTGGCTATGTCAAAATGCTAGATGAGCGTGAGGGTAATGTTGCAGCAGAAGATTTACCACATGCTTTTAACCGTCAGCATCCGTGGAAACGAATTGCGATTGTGGCAGCAGGCCCTTTAGTTAATTTGGTGTTTGCCATATTACTGTTTTGGGTCTTATTTTTACCTGAGCAAACCCAGCTGAATACCCGAGTTGGCAAGGTCATTGAAAATACGCCAGCTGCCAATGTGTTACAAGTGGGTGATAAAATTGAGGCCGTGGATGGCACGCAAACACCTAATTGGGAAAAGCTGAGCTTTGCATTGGTCGATCGTGCGGGTGAGACAGGTCAAATTGCCTTAAGTATTGACCGTGCTGGACAAGATCAAGTTGTGCAGCTCCCTATTCAAGATTTCTTAAAAGATCAAAGCCAATCGCCTCTTGATGAATTAGGCTTCTTGCCATACCGTCCAACGATTCCTGCGGTGGTATCGAAACTCACCGAAGATGGTGCAGCGATTCGTCAAGGTATGCAGGTGGGTGATCAAATTATCGCCATAGATGGCGTAAAAATGAACGATTGGTATGCTGTGGTTGAAAAAGTTCAAGCATCACCTGAAAAACTATTAAAAATTGAAGTGTTACGTGATAATAAAACTGTTTTGCTTGAGGTGATGCCTCAAGGTAAACGCGATAATATGGGACGGGTAACAGGAATGCTGGGTGTACAAAGCGATCCTGGCAAAATTACTATCCCAGCTGAATACAAACAAACCATCCAATATAGTCCAATTGAAGCTTTGGGTATGGCGACAGATAAAACTGTACATATCTCAAGTATGATCTTGAATTCTATGGTAAAAATGGTAAAAGGTTTGATTGGTCTAGACAATTTATCTGGTCCAATTACCATTGCGAAAGTGGCAGGTCAAAGTGCCGAAATGGGATGGCAAACCTTTATTGGCTTTATGGCGTTAATGAGCGTGAGTTTAGGAATTTTAAACTTATTACCGATTCCGATGCTTGATGGTGGCCATTTAGTTTATTATTTTATCGAGTTGATTCGAGGCAAACCTGTTTCGGAACAAATACAATTGGTTGGATTGAAAATTGGTATGGTACTGCTCGGAAGTATGATGCTTCTGGCATTATTTAATGACTTTATGCGTTTATAACAAAACGTAATGGAATAAACTAACAGCGGAAAAGACTGGCATGCAGCACAGATATTTATTTATGCCTTTGGCACTAGCTAGTGCTATGGCAGCAGTACCACAAGTATATGCAGCGGAAGCGTTTGTCGTACGTGACATTAAAGTAGATGGTCTCGTACGTTTAACCCCGGCGCAAGTATATAGCGCATTGCCAATTCAAGTGGGACAACGTGTTGACGATGCTGCAATTGCCGAAGCGATTCGTGCTTTATACGCAACAGAAAACTTTGATGATATTAAATCAGCCCATTTAGAAGATGTATTAGGCTTCCAAGTGGTGGAACGTCCATTAATTTCTAGTGTAGAACTCAAGGGCAATAAACTTATTCCTAAAGAAGCCTTAACTGAAGGCTTAAAGAAAATGGGCTTGGCAGAAGGTCAGGTTTTAAAAAAATCATTATTACAAACCGTTGAATCTGAGCTTGAACAGCAGTACATGCAGCAAGGTCGTTATGATGCTGATGTCAAAGTCATTACAACACCACAGTCGAATAACCGTGTTGCGGTGACTTTAGAATTTGTCGAAGGTAAAGCGGCTAAAGTTGTTGATATTAATTTAATTGGCAACACAGTCTTTAAAGACGATGAGATTAAACGTGCCTTTGCGGTTAAAGAAACGGGTTGGAATTCCATCCTGTCTAAAAATGACCGTTATGCGCGTGAAAAGATGGCGGCGAGTTTAGAAGCATTGCGTGCTTTATACTTAAACAAGGGTTATATTAACTTTGATATTACCAATTCAAGCTTAAATTTAAGTGAAGACAAAAAAAATGTCTTTATTGAAGTGGCAGTAAATGAAGGCGAACAATTTAAATTTGGTGAAAGCAAGTTCTTAGGTGATGCCTTATATGCACCAGAAGAATTAAAAGCCCTACAAGTTTATAAAGACGGTCAAACGTACTCGCAAGAAAAAGTCAATTCGGTTAAACAATTACTACAACGTAAGTATAGCAATGCGGGTTACTACTTTGCTGAAGTCAATGTGGTGCCACAAATTGACAACGACAGCAAAACTGTAGGATTAAACTACTACATTAATCCAGGTCAACAAGTCACGGTGCGTCGAATTAACTTTAGTGGCAATGTGAAAACTGCCGATGAAGTATTACGTCGTGAAATGCGTCAAATGGAAGGCGCGCTTGCTAGCACAGATAAAATTGATTTATCTAAAGTTCGTTTAGAACGTACCGGCTTCTTTAAAACCGTTGATATGAAGTTGGCACGTGTACCTAACGTACCGGATCAAGTTGATATCAATGTTAATGTCGAAGAACAGCATTCAGGTACAAGTACGCTTGCGGTAGGTTACTCACAAACCGGCGGTATTACCTTCCAAGCGGGTTTAAGTCAAACCAACTTCTTAGGTACCGGTAATAGTGTCGCGATGGATTTATCGCGCTCTGAAACCCAAGATTACTATAACCTAAGTGTGACTGACCCGTACTTCACCATCGATGGTGTGCGTCGTGGTTATAACATGTACTACCGTAAAACCAAGTTAGATGATGACTATAACGTTAACAACTATGTGACCGATAGTATTGGTGGTGGTTTAACCTTTGGTTACCCAATTGATGAAAACCAAAGTATTAGTTTTGGTCTAAATATTGACCAAACTGATATCTCAACTGGACCATACGCATCGACTTACATTAATGACTATTTAGAAGACCAAGGTACGGACAGCTTCTTAACCTATAACTTAAACTTAGGCTGGTCATACAATACTTTAAACCGTCCAATGTTCCCAACCAAAGGGACATTGCACCGTGTCAATGCGGAAGTGGCATTACCCGGTGGTGACGCTGAATATCAAAAAATTACCTATGAAGCACAAAGCTTCTTCCCACTTGGTAAAGACTTTGTACTACGTGGCTATGGTAAGTTAGGCTATGGTAATGATCTACCGTTTTATAAACACTTCTATGCGGGTGGTTATGGTTCGGTCCGTGGTTATGAAAACAGCACCTTAGGGCCTAAATATATTACCCAGTTTGATGCGGATAATAATTCAGAAAATCCATATTATGAAGAAGTGGGTGGTAATGCCTTGGTGCAATTTGGTACAGAACTGGTGTTGCCATTGCCATTTAAAGGTGATTGGACCAGTCAAGTACGTCCTGTCGTGTTTGCTGAAGGTGCTCAGGTCTTTGATACCACATGCGATGTGCCAAATGAAGCACGTGATCAACAGTCATGTAAAGATAACTATCAGTTTGACTTAAATGAAATGCGTTATTCGGTAGGTGTTGGCTTTACTTGGATTACCATGATTGGTCCATTATCCCTGAGTTACGCTTTCCCGCTCAATGATAAGCCAGGCGATGAAACCAAAAATATTCAATTTGAAATCGGTCGTACCTTCTAAGGTCGACCTTCAAAAAAATGCATAGGATAAAACAATGAAAAAATTAGTAATCGCAGCCATGGCAGCTTTAGCAGTCAACCTAACGCATGCAGCAGGCTATGGGGTGGTTGATCTTGAGCGTGTGGTGCAAAATAGCAGCTATTTGAAACAGCAAAATAGTAATTTGCAAACTACTATTAAGCCACAAACCACACAAATTGAACAGCTGCAAAAAGACTTGACTGCCATTCAGCAAAAAGGTCAAGCTGCTAAAACTCAAGCTGAGCGTGAGAAGTTGGCCAAAGATTTTGAAGCCAAAGCAGAGCAATTAGCAAAATTGCAACAGCAAGTTCAAACTACTGTGCAAAGCAGTATGCAAAACGTGAACAAAACCTTTGAAGGTCGTATTAAAGCCACTGCTGAACAATTGCGCCAAGAAAATAAGCTTGACTTGATTGTCAATAAAAATGCTGTGTTTGCTTATGACGTAAAAGCAGATTTAACTGATAAAATGATTCAAAAGGTTAATGCAATTAAATAACTTATGACTCATTCTTCATTTACCTTGCAAGATCTTGCTCGCCGTGTTCAAGGCGAGTGGATCGGGCAAGCAGATCTTCAATTGTCTAAACTTGCCAGTTTAGAACACGCACAAAAACAGCACATTGGTTTTGTGAATGGGGATAAATATGTAGCCCAAGCATTGGCTTCAAAAGCGGGTGCTTTAATTGTCACACAAGATTTATTGAAGCAATTACCTGCTGACGGTAATTATATTGTGGTGGCCAATCCCTATTTGGCATTTGCGATTTTAACTCACGTCTTCGAGCGTAAAGTCAGCAAACAGGGCATCGAAAGTACAGCACAAATTGATCCATCTGCCATTATTGCAGATACAGCTTATATTGGTCACTATGCGGTGATTGGTGAGAACTGTGTGGTTGGTGAGCATACTGTAATTCAATCACATGTCAAAATTGATGATTTTGTTGAAATTGGCAAAGATTGCTTTATTGATTCTCATGTGACCATTACTGGTGAGAGCCATTTAGGGGATCGTGTGCGCGTGCATGCCAATAGCGTGATTGGCAGTGAAGGTTTTGGCTTTGCCCCTTATCAAGGTAAATGGCATCGTATTGCACAATTAGGTTCGGTGCGTATTGGCAATGATGTGCGTATTGGCTCAAATACCAGTATTGACCGTGGTGCCTTGGATGACACAATTTTAGACAATGGTGTCATTATTGATAATCTTGTGCAAGTCGCACATAACGTCAAATTGGGTGCAGGCACAGCCATTGCTGCGAAAACAGCCATTGCGGGAAGTACTACAATTGGCAAAAACTGTATCATTGGTGGGGGATCTGCGATTTCAGGTCACTTAAATATCGCCGATAACGTGACTTTAACTGGAATGTCAATGGTGACAAATAATATTTCTGAAGCTGGAAAATACTCTTCAGGCATTGGATTATTTGAAAATCACAGATGGAAACGTACTGTGGTGCGCTTAAGACAATTAGCAGATGTGCCATTGACCCAAGTTGTGAAAAAAATTGATGATATACAGACTCAGATTGAGTCCCTTGAATCAACTTTAAAATTGCGTAAATAATTATGAACATGATGACAGAGTCAACTCCGCCAGCATTCACGAAACCAGAATTGCCAATGACAATTCAAACTATCCGTGAATATTTACCGCATCGCTATCCGTTTTTATTGGTGGATCGTGTGGTTGAAATTAATGATAACAGCATTGTTGGTTATAAGAATATCACCATTAATGAAGAGTTTTTCCAAGGACATTTTCCTGAATACCCAATTATGCCGGGCGTACTGATTGTAGAAGCTTTAGCGCAAATCTCGGGTATTTTGGGCTTCGTCATGAGCGGACAAAAGCCAACTGCAGATTCTTTATTCTTATTTGCAGGTGTAGATAAGGTAAGATTTAAGAAACAAGTGGTTGCAGGTGACCAACTTGTATTAAAATCTGAATTGTTAATGCACAAACGTGGAATCTACAAGTATGCTTGTACAGCCACGGTTGATGGCGTCGTTGCAACCACTGCGGAAATTACAGTTTCGCACCTAAAAGTCGAGCAGGCATGAGTAATACCGATTTAATCCATCCAACCGCCATTATTGATCCATCTGCTGTAATTGCAGCAGATGTGAGCATTGGTCCATACTGTGTTATTGGTCCCCATGTCACAATTGGGGCTGGGACAAAACTACATTCGCATGTGGTTGTCGGCGGTTATACCCGTATTGGTGAGCAGAATGAAATTTTTCAGTTTGCCAGCGTAGGTGAAGTTTGTCAGGATTTAAAATATCGTGGCGAAGAAACGTGGTTGGAAATCGGTGATCATAACAGTATCCGTGAACATTGCAGCTTGCATCGCGGTACAGTACAAGACCAAGGTTTAACCAAAATTGGTAGCCATAACTTATTGATGGTCAATACCCATATTGCCCATGACTGTATGGTCGGTGATCATAATATTATGGCCAACAACGTGGGTGTGGCCGGTCACGTGCATGTTGGTGACTATGTGATTTTGGGGGGGAACTCCGGAATTCATCAATTCTGTAAGGTCGGTTCTTACAGTATGGTGGGTGCAGCGTCTTTAATTGTGAAAGACGTGCCTGCTTATGTGATGGCTTCGGGTAACCCAGCACATGCTTTTGCTATGAATTTTGAAGGCATGCGTCGTAAAGGTTGGTCTAAAGAAGTGATCCAAGTGTTACGTGAAGCATTTAAACTGGTGTATAAATCTGGTTTAACCAAAGATCAGGCGGTCGAAAAAATTCGCGCTGATTTGCTACCACAATGTGCTGAGGTCGGTCTTTTTGTTGATTCAATTGAACAATCTGAGCGTGGTATCGTGCGTTAACCAAAATTGTGAAAAAAGACACCTTAGGGTGTCTTTTTTATTTTAAAAATCCAGCCTCTTCAGAATTTGGATAGTTCTTCTTAAGCATTGCTTCGTATTCACTCGCAAGCGTTGGATTGTTATCCACATTTTTGGCCATGCTATATAATCGATACAGAGCAGAGGCAGCTTTGGCTGAGTGAGGATATTGATGCACCACTTCAGCATAATTGGCTTGAGCACGTTTATAGTTAATGGGTTCGATGGCTAAATAAAACTCACCCATCCAAAAATAAGCATTACTCACATAAATACTATTGGGATGGTTTTTAATAAAATTGCGCATCGGTGCAATAGCTTTGGCGGCACCACCTTGTTTATAAACTTCTAAAGCAATGGTATACGCAGCACGATCTAATTCATTGTCATATTGTGCCGCAGTAACAACAGTTGGGGCAGCAGTCGGCTGAACTGGATCAGGGGCTTGAACCGTTATGCCACTGGGTACAGTATCTTGTTGATTATCCTCCGCTTGCGCTGGGCTCTCTTCAGTCTGTTCCGTATCAAGCTTTTGTTGTAGTAATTCTAAGCGCTGATCTAAATCGGTATAACGATTGTTCAACTCATGATTAAGCTTTTCGTTGGCATTTTCCAATTCTTCAATTTTGCCACGTAAATGACGTAATTCTGTTTCTAATTGTTGATTTTTTTGGATCAATTGCCAATTGAGATTGGTTGAAACCTGCTCTGCACCTGTACTGGCTGCAACAGGGGTCGAAACAGATGTGGCTTGAGTTAAACCACGTGATTCAATGGGAATATTAGCAAAACTGAGCGTTGTTGCGAACAAAGCACAGCCAAACAAAATGTGCTGATTGAGCATCATATTAAAAAATCCATATTTGTGATTATGGGCTTAAAACCTGAGTCCATTAAAAACACATGCCTATCGAAAAGCAAGTCTTAGATGCGGGCTAAAGTTGCTTTTATGTAGCAAAATGGCTTGGTATTTATAAAGTGTTCTTAATTTAATCAAACAGATAGCTTTATTGCTTTTTTTAGTGCTTAGGTCTTGCATGTGCTTCAAAAATCTCTATAATCGTTCTTGCAATGGTAGCCCTGCTGGTTACTTCGCAATTGTATCCTATGAACCCCGCCAGGACCGGAAGGTAGCAACGGTAATAGATATATGATGTGCCGAAGGCTTGCTGGTAGGGCTGCCACCAAATTCTTATAATAATAGCCAATATCTATTTTAAATGTCTCAAGTTTTATTCGTCTTCTTCTCGACGGCTAATTGCCTTAAAAATCGTATCTAAATCAAAACCACGATATTGCAAAAAGCGTATTTGTTTGGCTTTTAGCTTTGGATCTTTGCTGACCGCTACACCATATTTTTTGACTTTAAGTTGATAGGCTTGTTCTGCCCAATCTATCTCTTGCATTTCCTCCTGAATTAAATTGCTGTCAATTTTCTTATTTTTAAGTGCCAATTTAATGCGTGCCGGACCTTTGCCTTTACGTTGCTGGCTAGACAAAACAGTTTCTGCGACACGTTGATCACTTTGATAAAGTTGACTAGCGAGCTCTTCAACCAATGCCAGCACTTCATCACGATCCTCTGCATACAAGGCTAATTTTTCAATGAGCTCAGCTTTGGAATACTCTTTACGGGTCAGCACAGCAAACGCATAAGAACGTAAGCGTGAGCCTTTGAGTAAACCACGTTGTGATTTTTTTTCAGGCATGTCAAAACTTAAAGCTTCATAGCCTTGTACAGCATCATCAGTGCCGTATTCACGTTTTAATGCTTCATAATAAATAATTTTGCTAAATTTAGCATCACTCATGAAAATATCCTTAAAAAGACAAAAACGCCCCGTAGGGCGTTTTTATAAATATTGAGTTATTCTGCTGCTTCAAATTCAGCATCATCATCCTGATCATCGGCAGGCGCTTGATTGGTAGTAAGAAGTTGCTCACGAATCAAGCGTTCAATTTCTTCAGCCATCGCGGTATTTTCTTCTAACAAACGAATCACGTTGTTTTTACCTTGACCAATTTTGCTGCCTTGATAAGAGTACCAAGCACCTGCTTTTTGCACGATATCTTGTTGTACTGCAAGATCAACCAATTCACCTAAATGATTCACACCTTTACCATATAGGATTTGGAACAAGGCTTCACGGAAAGGCGGTGCCATTTTGTTCTTAACCACTTTAACTTTGGTTTCTGAACCAATAATCTCATCGCCTTCTTTGACCTGACCAATACGACGGATATCCAAACGCACAGAGGCATAGAATTTAAGGGCGTTACCACCTGTTGTGGTTTCTGGGCTACCAAACATCACACCAATTTTCATACGAATTTGGTTAATGAAGATCACCATACAGTTTGAACGCTTGGCATTACCTGTAATTTTACGTAAGGCTTGGCTCATCAAACGTGCTTGCAGACCCATATGTGAGTCACCCATTTCGCCTTCAATTTCGGCACGTGGGGTGAGGGCTGCGACTGAATCGACTACGATCATGTCAACTGCACCTGAGCGCACCAACATATCAGCAATTTCAAGGGCTTGTTCACCATGATCTGGTTGAGAAACCAAGAGATTGTCAATATCAACGCCTAATTTACGTGCATATTGTGGATCGAGTGCATGTTCGGCATCTATAAAGGCACAGGTGCCACCATTTTTTTGACACTGGGCAATGGCTTGTAAGGTCATTGTGGTTTTACCTGACGATTCAGGACCGTAAATCTCAATGATACGACCTTTAGGTAAACCACCAATGCCTAGTGCAATATCTAATGTTAATGAGCCTGTAGAGATGGCTTCAACGGCTTGTACCGTATTTTCGCCTAAGCGCATTACTGTGTTTTTACCAAATTGTTTTTCAATTTGGCTTAAAGCGGCATTTAAAGCTTTGCTTTTATTTTCATCCATCTTACAACCTCAAAACTGTAGATTCACGATTCACCCAAGTGGATGCCTATGGGTCAATAGTGACAGATTTTATTTTAATGTTCTAGTTTAATTGATGTAGGTGCGACATTCTATGACGCAGTGTATTAATCGTCTAAATACGACCAATGTTGCTCAAAGCCCGCATCATTATCATGTTTAAAACGTTGGATGTCACGACGATCTTTTTTGCTTGGACGATGATCCGGTCGTGCCAGATTATGCATTTTACGTTGGGTAGCAATCAATTCACGTTTAGCAATACTGACTTCAGTTTCTTCATACAGCAATTGTGCGACAGGTGCTGGGCCACGCACATCGGAGAGTGCCTTCACCAGCACGGTTTTTTTCTCAATGCCTTGTGCGATGGTAAGTTCCATACCAACACGTACTTCACGCGACACTTTAACACGCTCACCATTATGATGGACTTTACCGCCTTCAATGGCATTTTTAGCAATCGAGCGAGTTTTAAAAAAGCGTGCCGCCCACAGCCATTTATCAATACGCATGCCCACAGCATCTTCAGCTAAAGAAGATTTACGCATATTTTTTCTGTTCCTCAACCTGTTGCAACATGGGAATTAAATCGGTGAGATGCTCAAGCATTGGATAGTTGGCTTGAGTTTTCGCCTGTTTTGTAGATGAGGGCTGTGCAATGGTAATCAAGTTTTTGATGCCAAACTTTTTTGCGCCATTTAAGACTTTTTCTGTGTCATCAATAAAATAGCAATGTTTGCGATCAAATGGATAATGAGCGTGTAATTGTTGCCAAAATTCGACAAACTCTTTGGCATGACCTAAAGTTTCTGAGCTGACAATCACCTCAAAATACTGGGCTAAATCCATAGCTTTAAGTTTAAATTCAAGCCCTTTACAATCTGCATTGGTGGCCAGCCAACATGGATAACCTTGGGCTTTTAAAAATTCTAATAATTCAATACAACCATCACGTTTTGCTACTTTGTGCTGAAACTCAATTTGCATCGCCAATACGTCTACACCCACTTTACTGGTCCAAAATCGTGACGAATACCAGTTTAAAGTATGGTTGTGTTGTTGATAAAAGCCATACAGATGTTGTTTGCTGTGTTCAAGCGAACAGCCATGAGTTTGTGCATAGCGCTCAGGTAATAGCTCATTCCAAATAAAATCGTCATACGCTAAATCTAATAGCGTTCCGTCCATATCAAAAATGATCACCGGTTTTTGCATGACGCTTGCCTCATAGTCTACATAGGCCTCAAGCAACAAGAGGCTTAAAAAATCGAAAAATGAGTATACCTGATTTCGCTAAATGTGGTGTTGAGTCTCCAGCATTGTAGCGTGCTGTGCTTAAGATTTGTGATCAACCTTGCATTTCAAGCACAGGCCCATAACAAAAGCCCTTGAGTGAGGGAGGTGGTTTGGCATTACAATAGGGTTTTAAATTGTAAATAAAAAGAGATCGGCAATGTTTATCCGCACTCAAGCACCTAAAGATGCCTTAATAACAAAAATTTTGCCGCCGATGATGCATGCCTGCGAAATATTGCGTGAAGAATATCAACATTACTGTGCAGGTGGCAGCTTTGATGTGAATCAAAAAAGTGATGATTCACCAGTAACCCAAGCAGATTTTAGGGTCAATCAGTACTTAACTGAAGCTTTGCAAGCCGTTTCGGATTTACCTTTGCTTTCTGAAGAAGGTGACAAAACTGGCCGTGAAACTTGGAAAGAATTTTGGTTATTAGACCCTTTAGATGGCACTAAAGAGTTTTTACATCAGCGCCCGCAATTTACCATTAACTTAAGCTTAATTGAGGGGCATGAGACTGTTTTTGCAATGTTGGCTGTACCAGAAGACTATACGGTTTATATTTGCCCATTACAGGGCTTACCACTTAAATATGACGCTAAGATTGATGCATGGTTGCAATATCAAGCGCCTGCAGTCAATCAAGCCATTCAGGTGGGTTTAAGTCAAAGTAGCCAGCAAAAAGCGCAGTATGTAGAGTATCTTGCCGCTTTAGCGCAAATTACCCCGTATTCGATTTTTAAGTCAGGCAGTGCTTATAAATTTTGTATGATGCTTGAAGATAAAGTGGATATTTATCCACGTTTTCACCCAACGTGTGAGTGGGATACCAGTGCTGGACAATGTTTAATTGAACGTATTGGCGGTGGCTTAATCGATTTTCAAGGACGCCCATTTGTGTATAACCAGCGTCAAAGTTTACTCAATGATGGATTTTTGGCCTATCGTAGCCCCGAAATGAAACAACTTGCCTTACAAGCACTTGGACGAATGTCGAACAAGCATTGAGCTAGAAAATGAACATGTTATAGTGAAGTCTATCTTTTCATTGTGACAGTACTATGGCACTCGATTTGCTTCCTAGCAGCATGTTACATGCACTGGATCTACTCCCAGATCCTAAGACGCCTGTCACGCTGTTTACGCGGCATTCCTTGCGTGAAGACGTGAAGGGGCAAGGCTTAGCAGGTTATGACCTACAACTTACCAGACAAGGGCGTGAATTGGCTGAGGCGTGGGGTGAATATTTAATTGCCAAGAGTGGTCGCCAAATTCAGCATTGTATTTCAAGCCCCATTCAGCGTTGTGTTGATACAGCTGCCTTAATGATTCAAGGTGCTGATACTGTAGATACCGTCAATACGCATCATATTGAAATTGTAGAGCAAGGCTTATTGGTTGAACCGGGCAGTTTTGTCTTAGATATAAAAAAAGCAGGGCCATATTTTAAACGCCAAGGTGCTTTAGGATTCATCAATAGCTTTGTCAATAATGCCTTACCTGGCATGAAACACCCGATTAGCGGTGTGGTTGATGTACTAGAATTGATTTATAACACTCATCCGCGCAATAGCTATGGTTTGAGTTTGGCAGTGAGCCATGACACCATTATTGCCGCAATTTTAGCCATTATTTCTGAACGCAATGAAGTAACGGTAGAAGATTGGCCACAGATGATGGAGGGGTTATTTGTCTGGTTTGAAGGGGGTGAGTTTTTAGAGTGTCAATTAAAATGGATTTGGCGTGGTCAATTACATTGTCTTGATATTGCGAAATTTAATGCTGCACAATAAAAAAAAGCCCTATAAAAGGGCTTTTTTTTAATGCATAAATTAGTTAGCTAATGCTTTAACTTGTGCATTTAAACGGCTCTTATGACGAGCAGCTTTGTTTTTATGGATGATGCCTTTGTCAGCCATGCGATCGATTACTGGAACCGCAGTTTTGTAAGCTTCTGAAGCAACAGCATAATCGCCAGCAGCAATAGCAGCTACTGTACGTTTAAGATAAGTACGAACCATAGAACGTAAGCTTGCGTTGTGTTTGCGTGCTTTAACGTTTTGACGAGCACGTTTTTTAGCTTGAGCAGAGTTTGCCACTCGTGCACTCCTTGAAATAGATTAGTCTGGGCGGGCTGCAACTCAACTGAAAACCAACATCAGAAGAACTATACCCAGCCCGTAAACAAGTGCCATATTTTGATTTAACATTGCTGTTAAGTCAAGCCTTGACACGCCGTGATGCCATTTTAGCCGTATAAAAAACTTAAAGAAAACCTAAGATTACTCAGATTAAGTGGAGATTGTACAAAAAATGATTAATTCGATCAAAAAAGTCTTGGTGGTTGGCGCCACTGGACTGGTGGGCAAGGCCTTGGTTTTACAACTGAATGCACTAGATTGCTGTGAAGAAATCACACTGATTGTACGCCGTGAAAATAAAGTATTTTTACAGCAAAAAAAAATTCAACAAATTGTGTTAGATGACTTTTTATTGCTCAATTCTGAGCAGCTAAGTGGCTATAGTCATGTATTTAGCTGTTTGGGTACCACAATAAAGCAAGCAGGTTCTAAACGCGCCTTTTACAATGTGGACTACAAAATCAATGCGCATATTGCCCATTTACTCTTAAATACAAAGACACATTTTCTGCTACTGAGTAGTATGAATGCCAGTGCAAAATCGTTATTTTTCTATGCAAAAGTCAAGGGTCAGCTTGAAGATAAGCTAAAAAGTTTAAATTTATACCGTTTGTCGATTATTCAGCCGTCTTTGTTAATTGGAGAACGTGAAGAGAGGCGAATTTTAGAGGATTTGGGACAAAAGCTGTATCAGAAAGTTGCCCATCATCTGCCTAAAAACTTGAAGTACCGCCCCGTCACTGCCCAACAAGTGGCTCATACTATGGTCGATGCTGCGCAAAATCAGGATAAAACGTGTGAAATTTATGCTAATTTGCGTATACAACAATATGAAACATAATAGAGGGTTAAGCACGTGGCAGCATTTGTAACTTGCGATTTACTTGACGATCATCCAGAGCTTGATTTACAGGTGCTTTCACCATCCATTGATGGTAAAGCGTTTAAAAGCTATGGGGCATGCAAAACCTTTGGTGGCCAGGTGGTGACGGTCAAATGTTACGAAGATAATTCTCGTGTTAAAGAGTTATTAGCAAGCGATGGTACTGGTAAAGTCTTGGTGGTCGATGGTGGGGCATCGATGCGCTGTGCCTTAATGGGCGACTTGATTGCAGAATCTGCAGTGCAAAATCATTGGAACGGCGTGGTAATTTATGGCTGTGTACGTGATGTTGATGCTATTGCGGCGCTGGATTTAGGTGTATATGCCTTGGCAGCGACGCCGCAAAAAAGTACCCGCAAAGGTGTTGGTGAAGTGGATTTAACCTTAAGCTTTGCTGGTGTTGTCATCCGCTCAGGCGATTATTTATATGCTGATAACAATGGCATGATTATTTCGCGTAAAGCCTTGGTTAAGCTCTAATGGTTATAACACCCATGCAATAGCATGGGTTTTTTATTAAGTAATTTATCTTTGGACTAATGGGCTTGCTAAAAACTAAACCAATGGCCTGAGTATAAGTAGCGCAGTATGCTATGTCCGGTTAAAAGCAGTTACACTGTGCATTGGCTTAGTAAGGTAAATACGATGTTTGATAAAGTACGTCAGTTGTTTAAAACTAAAGAAGATCCACGATTGGTATTTATGCGTGAGCATCACATAGAATGGGATGACAGTCTTGGTTATAGTGTAGGCGGTGTGGTATTAAATGAGACGTTGTCTGAGCGTTTGGAGTATTTTTCCAACCGTCGCTTAAGAAAATTTGATGATTTAAAAGCGCTCTATTTTGCCGCCATGCTGATTAATGAAAAAATTGATTTGGAAATGGCCACAGGCCGTTATGTGGCACGTTTAGGCAATACACCAGAAAACTTAACTGAGTTTAAAGCGATTATTGCACTTTTAGGTGATTACTACCGTCAATTTCTACGTGAAAAACGTTAGGTCAATGTGGATAATCGATTGCACATAAAAATTACATAAAGCTTGAAAAACATCATGTTAAGATAGAAGCCTGTCTTTCATGCTTAGAATGGCCATGTTTCAAGATTCCATTACACAGCTTCAATTAAAACAACTTAAAGTCGGCGAAAAACGCTGGATCGGTAATTTGCAAGGTTCAGCCGCCGCGCTGTTATTGAAAGAAATCGCCAAAAATTTACCGCAGCTTTTGGTGGTGGTGGCACGTAATAATCAGCATTTGGCCCAGCTTGAAAGCGAGCTTGAATTTTATGGGCTTAAACCCACCATTTTCCCTGATTGGGAAATTCTGCCCTATGACCGCTTATCGCCACACCAAGACATTGTCTCTGAGCGTTTGGCGATCTTATCCAATATGCCAAAGCAAGGTATTTTATTGCTTTCTGCCTCAACCTTGGCTCAACGTGTGGCTCCGACGTCTTGGGTCTTAGGCGAACACTTTGATATTCATGTGGGGCAAAAGTTTGCCTTAGAGCAGCAAAAACAACGTTTGGTTCAAGCCGGCTATCAGTTGGTAGATACGGTGTATGACCATGGTGAATTTGCAGTGCGTGGCAGTATTATGGACATTTATGCCTCTGGACAAGAAGCCCCGATTCGGATTGATTTATTTGATGATGAAATCGAAAGCCTAAAATTCTTTGATCCAGAAACTCAGCGCACTACCAAGACCTTACAACACTTTACCGTGTTACCAGCCAAAGAGTTCCCACTCAAAGAAGCGCGTAGCCTGTTTCGTGATCGTTATGCGGAAAGTTTCCCAAGCGCCAATCCTAAAAAAAATCAACTTTATCAAGACGTATTAGAAGGTATTGCGTCACCGGGGATTGAATTTTATTTACCGCTGTTCTTTGATGCCAAAGCCATGCAAAGCCAAAGTACGCTATTTGATTATTTACCCGCCTCTGCAATTGTGATTACTGATAAATATGCCGAAGAGGGGTGGAGCAATTTTTATAAAGATGTCGTCACGCGCTATGAACAACGTCGTCATAATATCGACCAGCCGTTATTACCGCCTGAACAACTATTTTTAGCACCCAATAGTATTTTAGAGAAACTGAATACTTTTCCGCGTTTAATCGCTTCACCTGAGGCTTTTAGTACAGATAAAGCGGGTCATTTTAATTTAGCTACCCAAGCCCCGCCACGTTTACCGGTAGATCCAAAGCGTGAGAAACCATTTGCAGAAGTCAAAGCCTATGTCGATGCGGCCAATCATCCGGTGTTATTGGTTACAGAGAGTGCCGGGCGCCGTGAAACCTTAAAAGATGCCCTACGTAGCAGCCTGGGCGAAATTCCAGTGGTAGAGAGCTTTGAGGCCTTTCAGCAGTCCTTATTTGCCATTGCTATCACTCATGCGCCTTTAGATCGTGGTTTACTCATCACTGATCAACTCAGTGTGATTTCCGAAAATCAGCTCTATGAACATCGTGTGGTGCAGCGTCGTCGTAAACGCCAGCATGAGATTTCCGAAGAATATTTAATTAAGAGCTTAACCGAGCTGTCGATTGGTGCGCCTGTGGTGCATATCGATCATGGTGTAGGTCGTTATGCAGGTTTAGTGACTTTAGAGATTGATGGGCAAGATCATGAGTTTTTACAACTCGATTATGCCGATGGCGCCAAAGTGTATGTGCCTGTCACGAATTTGCATCTGATTAGCCGTTATAGCGGTGGTGATCCAGATTCGGCACCGCTGCATAAAATTGGTTCGGATGCTTGGAACAAAGCCAAACGTAAAGCACTCGAGCAAATTCATGATGTTGCGGCAGAATTATTACATATTCAAGCACGTCGTCATGCCAAACCCGGTTTTGGTTTTGAGGTAGATGAAAAAATGTATATGCAATTTGCGTCAGGCTTTGCTTATGAAGAAACTTTAGATCAAGCCAATGCCATTGAAGCCACGTTATACGATATGCAACAAGCCAAACCGATGGATCGTTTGGTCTGTGGTGATGTTGGCTTTGGTAAAACCGAAGTGGCGATGCGTGCAGCCTTTATGGCGGTGCAAAATGGCAAACAGGTGGCGGTATTGGTGCCTACCACGCTATTAGCACAGCAGCATTATGAATCTTTTAAAGATCGCTTTGCAGATTGGCCAGTACGTATTGAAGTCTTATCACGTTTTGGTTCGAGTAAAAGTCATCTCAAAACCTTAGAAGATTTAAAAGATGGCAAAGTGGATATTGTGGTCGGCACGCATAAAATCTTGCAAGAAAACGTGGAGTTTTCTGATTTAGGTTTAATGATTGTCGATGAAGAACATCGCTTTGGGGTACGTGATAAAGAACGTATTAAAGCCATGCGTGCCGATGTGGATATGCTGACCTTAACTGCAACACCAATTCCGCGTACTTTAAATATGGCGTTTGGTGGTATGCGTGATTTATCTATTATTGCCACACCACCCGCGCGTCGTTTAGCAGTCAAAACCTTTGTGCAAGAACAAACCGATGAATCTGTCAAAGAAGCCATTTTACGTGAATTGCTACGTGGTGGTCAGGTGTATTTCTTACATAACGAAGTCGATAGCATTGAACGGATGGCAGAAAATATTCGTCATCTAGTGCCAGAGGCGCGGGTAGCTGTAGCCCATGGGCAAATGCGTGAGCGTGAACTTGAGCAAGTCATGCAGCAGTTCTATCACAAAGAATACAATGTCTTGGTCTGCTCAACCATTATTGAAACAGGCATTGATGTCCCTAATGCCAATACCATTATTATTGAACGTGCCGATAAATTAGGGCTTGCCCAGTTGCATCAATTGCGTGGTCGCGTCGGGCGTTCGCATCACCAAGCCTATGCCTATTTGTTGGTGCCATCAATAAAAGGCTTAAAAGGCGATGCCGAAAAACGCCTTGATGCCATTCAACGTGCTTCAACTTTAGGTGCGGGTTTTATGTTGGCCACCGAAGATTTAGAAATTCGTGGTGCAGGTGAGCTATTAGGTGAACAGCAAAGTGGTTCGATGCATGCCATTGGTTATAGCTTGTATATGGAAATGCTGGAAAAAGCCACCAAAGCCATTCAAAACGGTAAAACACCGAATTTTGATGCACCGCTGGCGCTGACTTCAGAAATTAGCCTGCATTTACCGGCTTTAATTCCAGATGAGTATTTAGGTGATGTGCATCAGCGTTTATTGTTCTATAAGCGTATCAGTAATGCCACCACCCAAGACAAACTTGATCATATTCGTATGGAGTTGATTGATCGTTTTGGTATTGCCCCGCAGGCGGTCAAACATTTATTTGCGGTGCATCAAATTCGTTTAAAAGCAGAAACTTTAGGTATTACCAAAATTGATTTAAGTGCACATGGTGGGCATTTTGAGTTTTCGCCCGATACTCCAGTACAAGCGGGCAGCATTATTCAAATGATGCAACAACACCCAACTTATTTTAGGATGCAAGGTGGACAGCGTTTAAAGGTAATGCTGTTGCAAGAAGAGCCTGAAAAACGCTTGCAGTTTGTCAATGATATGCTGGACTATTTACTCAAAGACATCGCTAAAGCTTAAGAGGCTCGGCTTAAAGCTCGGGCAGGGTGAAAGCTTTGCCCGTTGTATTTTGATATTTATACTGAAAGCTTTATTCGGGCGTACTCAGGGCGAAATTGATGTGATAGTATTAGCCATCACTTTCATTTTGCGTCATAAATAAAGAATATGTTTAGTTTGCATCCACAACTTGCTCAAGATACATTTTTTGTCGGCGACTTTCCGCTCTCTACATGTCGTTTAATGAATGATATGCAGTTCCCTTGGCTTATTCTAATTCCACGCGTACCAGGGGTGACAGAATTATACGAACTCAGCCAAGCTGACCAAGAACAATTTTTACGTGAATCAAGCTGGTTATCTAGCCAATTATCACGTGTTTTCCGTGCCGATAAAATGAATGTTGCTGCTTTAGGTAACATGGTGCCACAACTACATTTTCATCATGTGGTGCGCTACCAAAATGATGTGGCATGGCCAAAACCAGTATGGGGTACGCCGGCTGTGCCATATAGCAATGAAGTGTTAGCGCATATGCGTCAAACTTTAATGTTAGCCCTACGTGGTCAAGGTGATATGCCATTTGATTGGCGTATGGACTAAGTCTGCGCTATAGGACGAACTCGTGTTGCCATTAGATTATTGGCTAGATCGCGAACCCAAGCAATTTAGCTATTTCCATCGTTTGATGGGATATTCGATGTTGTCCTTGGGTTTGTTGGTTTATACCTTTACCACTGATGGCAGCTATGCACCCCTGTATTTACCACTCTTGTTTATGGTGGTGTTGTTACTTAGCCCACGTTTAGCGCAGTGGTTACAGTATCGCTATAGCGTGCAAGTACAACGCAATATCTTGTTTTTAATAGATATTGCCATGGTTGCAGCGGTGCTCTCTGCAGTACATTTAAATCTGATAATTACCTTTTGTACCTTTGCTGCGCTGATTTACAGTACAGTTAATAGTAAAATTTCCTTCTTTATGATGTCTTTGGCAGGACTTTGGGGCATTACTGTCTTTTATCTTGCCAATATTTTTGTCTTTGGTTTTGGGGAGTATTTTGCCTCAGCCTCTACAGAACTTACGGTTTTGGCCTTTATTTGTTTAATTGCTTATTTTACTGTAGGGTCCGTTTATCAAGCACGCCGTGTTTATAGCGCTTCACAAAAACGTGAATACTATTATTCACAAATGAATCGCTATATGGAGTTTGCTAACCAACTGAGTCGTTATGCGCCGCAGCAATTGTGGCAATCGATTATGAAAGGTGAAACCGAAGCCAAAATTGAATACAAACGTAAAAAAATGACCATCTTCTTTTCAGATATTGAAGGTTTTACAGAACTCTCAGAAACGTTGATTCCTGACGATCTTGCCTTTGTCCTGAATGATTATTTAAGTCATATGACCGAAATTGCCAAACAATATGAGGCAACGGTTGATAAATTTATGGGCGATGCAATTTTAATTTTCTTTGGTGATCCAACCACACAAGGGGTTGAGCAAGATGCCAAGACCTGTGTAGATATGGCAATGGCCATGCGTCAGCAAATGAAAATTTTACGTGAACGTTGGATCAAGATGGGCTATCCAGCCTTACATATTCGTATGGGGATTAGTACAGGCTACTGCCACGTCGGGAATTATGGTGCTTCGCATCGTATGGCCTATACCATCGTTGGGCGTGATGCCAATTTGGCTGCCCGCTTACAAAGCGCAGCCGATGTAGATGAAATTCTGATTTCCGATGATACCTATCATTTAATTAAAGATGATTTTCTATGTGCGCCTAAACAACCCATGTTTTTAAAAGGCATTCAGTTGCCAGTAAAAACTTGGCAGGTCATGGAAAAACACAGCGCACGCCAAACCGAATATCAGCGTTGGTTCGATTATGAATATAAGGGCTTTCATCTATTGTTAAATTTAGATGAAGTGCAAAATTTTGAATATCCAGAACTGATTCAAGTGTTAGAAAAAATGGTGCAACGTATTCAAACCCAGCAACGCTTAGTCAACGCCCATGGTGTAGTGCGTTTAAATCTAGAAGATGAAGTGGTGGTAGATATTTTGGACGCCCCTACACGCTAACAGTGTCAAAGCTTGAGAGAAATGGGTGGAATCAATATCAGTCAACGCTGTCATTTAAGCAGGGGTGAACAGTATTTTAGCTGATTTATTTTGCGCCTATAGCACGATTATTTGCAGTAAATTTATACCTAATTCCACATTTATCCTGCCAAAGACAATAGGATTTTTGCCCCAAATCTCGTAACATAGACTGCTCTATATGTTGTGAGGTTTTCTATGTCATCCCCAACGCCCTATCAGGTGTTATGTGTATGTTTAGGCAATATCTGTCGCTCTCCTACGGCAGAGGTGGTGCTTAGGCAACATTGTGAGGCAGAAAAACTCTCCATCGATATCGATTCTGCTGGGACCAGTAATTATCATCCCGGTAAAGCGCCTGATCTACGCAGTCAACAGCATGCAAAATTGCGTGGTTATGACTTATCGCACTTGCGTGCACGTCAGATTCAACTTAATGATTTTATTCAATTTGATCTGATCTTAGCGATGGATCATGACAACTTAAAGAATCTAGAGGCCTTAGCACAACAAGCCAAACAGCACTTTGGTTTTGTACGAGCTGAGTTAGCTTTAATGAGCGCACATGATCCGATCTATCCAAATCAAGCTGTACCTGATCCGTATTATGGTGGTAGCGCTGGTTTTGAACGGGCACTTGATCAGTGTGAATCGAGTAGTCGCGCATGGGTCGCTTATTTTCAACAACAAAATTCACAGGTTTAAGAGAAGCCATGAATATTCAAAACAACGTGCAACTTAAACCGTTTAACACCTTAAGTCTAAGCTCAATTACCTCCCACTACGTTAAAATTCAAAATGTGGCGGATGTGCTGGATGCTGTGGCTTATGCGCATTTAACTGATTTAAATATTTTGGTGTTGTCAGGTGGCAGTAACATGCTTTTGCCTGAGCATGTGCACAGTCTAGTCTTGCATATGGATATTCAAGGCATTGATGTTGTCGCAGATGATGCTGAGTACCAGACTGTACGGGTGGGTGCAGGTGAAAACTGGCATCAATTTGTACTGTGGACGACACGCCAACAATTATATGGATTACAAAATTTAGCCCTGATTCCGGGTTTGGTGGGGGCTTCACCGGTACAAAATATTGGTGCCTATGGGGTTGAGGCGGGTGAATTTATTCAGTCAGTCCAAGTCTACGACCGTCAACACAAGCAGTTACGTTCCATTGTAGCGGCTGATTGTGATTTTGCTTATCGACATAGTGTGTTTAAAGATGAGCCAGATCGTTACATTATTACCCATGTTACCTTTCATTTACCCAAACGGGCCGAACTGAAGCTTGGCTATGGCGACTTAAAAGCAGCAGTGGGCGAAGAAAAAACCTTAGAAAACCTACAACAACAAGTAATTCAGATCCGTCAAAGTAAACTGCCAGATCCAAAAGACTATCCAAATGTCGGTAGTTTCTTTAAAAATCCAGTGGTGACTTCACAAGTCTTTGCGCGAATTTCGCATGAATTTCCTCATTTACCACACTATCCGCAGGCCAGCGGTCAGGTTAAATTGGCTGCAGGTTGGCTCATTGATCAAGCGGGTTGGAAAGGCAAACAATTGGGCAAAGTGGGCATGTTTCATAAACAAGCCTTGGTCTTGGTCAATTATGCCGATGCGAACCTAAGCGATGTACAGGCCACTTACCGTGCGGTACAGCAGGATGTGTATCGTAAATTCCATATTCAGCTTGAACCTGAGCCCGTGCTGTTTGCAAAAGATGGTTCACTTTGTGCGCATACGGACGCCTAATTGATGTTGCGATTGGTGCGCTTTGCGGCGATCTTTTTTGTCTTTCTCGGTGTATTTATTGTATTTTTATATTCACCGTTTTATTCAAAATTGGTGGTGAAAACACTGAATCAATTTGTGCCGGTAGATGTCAATCCAGTAGCGGCCAGCAGTCAAAAGCGTGGTGTGCTTAGTCCTTCAGAAAATTTGGAGCCGGGCTCTGAGCTGTGGATTGCGCGCCAAGCCTATCTGGCTGTCATGAAACAGCAGATGCAAAGCAATAACTCACATACGCTGACCTTGGTGCATGCACGTTATAAGGCTTTACAACAAAAAATTGAGGCGCAAAAGCAGGAGCGTACTCAACATGAGTTGGCTTTGCCCTTGTTTGCCGCAGAGCATGAAGCATCATTAGCCCAAGAAAATCAGCTTTACAGCTTTGATTTACAAAGCTCAGCCAATCAAGCACTCATGCAGCAATATCGTGATTTTTTAATCACGCATCCGCTTGACATCGATGCAACGCCAGTAGATGAAGAGATTTTCCAAGATATTGCACTGATTCATCAACAGAATGCACAACTGACACAGACAGCGCATGAACCTTATGCCATTGTGGTGTTAGGGGGCGGTTTGACCTTAGCCAAAAATGGCAAAGATATTATTGTCAATGACTATACGCGCTTACGTTTGGAAACCACTTTAGGCATGGCCAAACAATATCCAATGTTGCCTATTGTACTCAGTGGAGTTGAAGCACCTTATATGCAGCGCTGGTTAAAACTACGTGGACTAGATGCTCAGCTTTTGGAAAATCGTAGCATGAACACCTGTGAAAATAGTCGTTTTAGTTCTTTATTATTACAAAAAAAAGGTGGTGCGCCACGCGTGATTTTAATTACTGATGCTTATCATATGCCACGTACTCGGCGTTTATTTGCTTTAAATGGCATTCATACTGTGCCAGTTGAAGCCCCAATGCCCACCGAATTAACCCAGTGGCAACCCAGTATGCAAAATTATGATCATAGCCGCCGTGCCAATTATGAAATGTTAGCCACTCTACGTGATGTACTGTTAGGCTCAAGCGATTGCCGCGAGGTGCCATAAATGTCCAATATTCCATTTTTAAATCCGAGTATCTTAAAACAACTTAATTTGCCGGTACCGAGCCGTGAACAGACACCACAATTTTTACCTGAATTAAACTTAACTCAGCCAGATCAACCTTCTGTAGAAATTCAAGCCTATCGGCGCTTATATGGTTTGGATCAATTGGAGGCTGAGCACTGGCAGGGCTTTATTCAAATGCCATTGTTTAAGCTGCATGTACAAGTGTTTAAGCCCAAAGTGGAGCAGGTTAAAGGCACGGTATGGGTACTACATGGTTACTTAGAACATAGTGGGATTTATCAGCCGATCTTCCATGAATTGCTCGCGCAAGGTTTTAGTGTTTTAACCTATGATTTGCCAGGGCATGGCTTAAGTGATGGTTCACCGGCCAATATCCAAAATTTTGATCATTATCAACAAGTATTACATGCGGTCTATCATCGGGTCAAAGATGCACCGCAGTTGCTTGGTCCTTGGCTGGGAATTGGACAAAGTACTGGTGGGGCAATTTGGATGCATCATTTACTTGATTTTGCTGAGCAACGTAAAAATCCTTTTGTACAGCGTGTGTTGCTCTTATCGCCTTTAATTCGTCCGGCCAAATCGGCCTGGTGGCATAATCCTGTGGGATTGGGGATTATTCGTCGTATTAAACGCCAAGTGCCACGCCATTTTAGACGCAATAACCATAATCCAGAGTTTTTACGCTTTATCCGTTTAAAAGATCCGTTACAGCCGCGCATGATGGGCATGGATTGGATTTTAGCCATGTCAAAATGGATGCTGCAAATGGAATTGCGCCCAGCTTGCCGTATTCCTGTTTGGCTCGCGCAAGGGGCGCAGGATCAGACCGTAGACTGGCGTTATAATATTGAATTTATTCGACGAAAATTCCGTCTGCAAACTTTATTAATGTTAGAAGAAGGCTCACATCAGTTGATCAATGAGCGCGCTGATATTCGTGCTGCACTCACCGGATTGATTCCTGCCTTTTTACATGCCCAAAGCAGTGGCGATTATTATTAACATACCTATGAAAAAGAGGCTGTAAGCCTCTTTTTTTTAAAACTGTTCTAATTGAGCTAAATTCCACATTCGATAATAGAAATTATCTTCATCTTTTAAATGTGGATTTAATAACTCATTGGGCTTGAGCCAAAAATGCAATTGGGCATAGTTTTTAATTTCGCGATCATTGACACGCTGTGCTAAATGATGAGCCTTTACATCGGCAGGGTGACATAAACCTGCTGAGGCAATCATTTCAGCTAAGGCGTGCATGGTATTTTGATGAAAATGGAACACACGCTCAGCTTTGGTGTCGACATGCAGCGCTTTTTGGCGATCTTTATCTTGGGTAGCCACACCAACAGGGCATTGATTGGTATGACAACTCTGTGCCTGAATGCAACCAAGAGCAAACATAAAGCCACGTGCTGAGTTACACCAATCGGCTCCGGTGGCCATAATGCTGGCAATATCAAAAGCACTAATAATTTTACCACTGGCGCCTACTTTAATTTGCTCGCGTAGACCTGCACCTACCAAGGTGTTATGTACAAATAATAAGCCTTCTCGTAACGGCGTTCCCATGTGATTAATTAGTTCAATAGGCGCGGCTCCTGTGCCACCTTCAGCGCCATCCACCACAATAAAATCGGGGATAATTTGCGTATGTAGCATGGCTTTGACCATACTCATAAACTGCCACGGTTGCCCAATACACAATTTAAAGCCCACGGGTTTACCACCGGATAAATCGCGTAATTGTTGAATAAAGTGCATCATTTCAATGGGGGTGCTAAAAGCAGGATGACGTGATGGCGAAACACAATCTACCTCACGACTCACTCCTCGAATTTGCGCAATTTCTGCACTAATTTTATCTTTAGGTAAAATACCGCCGTGACCAGGCTTCGCGCCTTGTGATAGTTTAATTTCAATCATTTTAACTTGGGGGAGAGCAGCTTGTTTAGCAAATTTCTCTGGATCAAATTGGCCATCTAAAGTTCGACAGCCAAAATAACCACTTCCCAATTCCCAAATAATATCGCCACCATGTTCTAAATGATAAGGACTAATACTGCCTTCACCTGTATCATGATAAAAATTCCCCATCTGTGCGCCTTTATTTAAAGCTCGAATGGCATTGGCACTTAAACTGCCAAAACTCATGGCAGAAATATTAAAAATAGAGGCTGAATAGGGTTGGCTACAGGCGTGATTACCAATGGTAATACGAAAGCTTTGTGGGTCTGCAGGTTTACACGGGTTGAGGGCATGGGTCATAAAACGATAATCGGCTTGATAGACATCAATAATCGAGCCAAAAGGCTTATCGGCATTTTCATTTTTAGCCCGTTGATAGACCAGACTGCGTTGCATACGTGAAAAAGGCAGCGCATCTTGATCAGATTCAATAAAATATTGACGAATCTCAGGACGGAAATCTTCAAATAAAAAGCGAAAATGTCCCATAATTGGATAATTTTTTAAAATAGAATGCTTATTTTGGAGCACATCATATAAACCCACTAAGCTGAGTAGACCAGTGATCAGCCAAATACTATTGATGACTGTATCTGACATAAAATAATACAAATAGTGCGGGTCATAATATAAACGTAACCAAGTAAGAAATAATGCTAAAAAAATACAAGCGAACCAAATCGAATGTCGTGAAAAGAAAGTATTAAGTAATTTATGTCTGACGAGTTGAGCCGGTCCTGCCATTTCAGCGTGTCCTATTTTTGTCGTTTTAGCTACTGTGCCAAGATTTAAGTACACGCTCAAGTAGGGAATTGTGAAAGTATTTTTAAATCAAGGGATATTAAAACTACCCAATTTAAATTATGATTGATAAAAAAATAAATGATAAGTTTAAAATAATCCAGCTGAGCGATGACCTGATCAGCTGAAATAATTGGGGGAGCTCAAGATGAGCCAAACACAGCAGTATGCAAACCCCATCGGGATTTATAGCCAAGATGTGCAATTTTTTCAGCGTTTTTATGCCTTACTTCAACATATGGGCCATGTCACAGTCACGCTTTTTGAGCAAAGCACACTACAGCATCATCATGAAAAGTTATGGATTATTGATTTAAACGCAGCTGAGGTAGACGCGGTATTACATCGTTTATTACAGCAGAGTAAAGATGTATTTGTAGTGGCAGATTTAAGTCAAAGTGATGGCATTATTCGTGCGATTCATGCAGGGGTAACAGGGTGTACATTATCTGAACGTGATGATGCAGAAATGCTGTTAGCATTGCGAAGTTGGAGCAGTGGCGATGCCCCGATTGACCCCGCGATTACCAGACGGCTATTAGCGTCATTATTACAGCAACTGCCGCAGCAACAAAATATTCACGCACTGGTTAGCTCTGAAATTGAACTGACCAACCGAGAAAAACAAATTTTACAACTGGTGGCAGAAGGGCTATCTAATCAACAAATTGCCGAAAAACTGTATGTCTCCAGGCATACAGTTGATAGCCATATTAAACATATTTATCGGAAGCTTGAGGTGACCAAACGCATGCAAGCGGTCAGTACAGCGCGCAATTTAGGCTTATTATAAAAATGCCCAAGCGAACTTGGGCATTTCTCTGATGTCTTAAGCTTGCTGGTCTTCAGCAGGTAATAACATCAAAATAGATTCATTGAGTAAGCTTGCAATATCCTCTAATAAATCAGCATCATAGAAGCGATCGTCCATCAATACCACTTCGCCATCTGCCAATTGTTTTAAAATATCGCTTGAGGCATCACTTAGACATAAGCCTTCACCATTGGCCCAAAACAAGGTTTGACCGTCTTCTTCGCTATACAAGAGGCGCGATGCAGGTTCTAGCATCAATGAATAGCCTAAGCCTAAAGCATCTTCTAGGTCACCCGTACCAATTTCTTCAGCTTCAGGAATATTTTCAGGATATTTCGCTTCAGACATTAAACTCATAATTGCATCTTCAAGCACATTTGAGTTTTGCAGCTGTGCCATGAGCTTGTCTTTTAAATATGCCAATTCATTTACAGTGACTTCACCCGCCGCACTGAGTTGATCACGAATAATATCGCGGATTGGATTACGTAACACTTCATTGGCAGAGAATTTATCACTGACGCGATCCATCATATCGCTGACATTTGGCATACGGAAACCAAAAGAGAAAGTCAGACATTCATCTTCAGCCACACCATAGTGCGATAAACCCGGTGGAACATACAGCATATCACCCGGTGCTAACACTTCATCAAAATGCACATCCATTTCTGGCAATAATTTTAATGGCTGATTAGCTAAAAACTCGGTGTCGGCATCACACATTTGACCAAGCTGCCAACGACGATGACCATGAGCTTGTACTAAGAACACATCATAAAAATCGAAGTGTTTACCTACTGAACCACCTTTGGGTGCATAAGAAACCATGATGTCATCACGACGCCACTGTGGAATAAAAGGAAACTTTTTCCAAAGTGCTGCTAAATCAAAAGAATAATGATCGACAGCCTGAACCAAAACGCTCCAAAGTTTAGGCATTTTTTGGAAATCGGCTTTAAGTAGAGGTGATGATTTGACTGACCATTGATTTGGATCACGGTCTTTTTGTTTGATTAAACGTGCAGTGACGTTTTCATCGAGTGCCAATTCCATGACATCGTTTGGTTCTAACAAGCCAACAATTTCAGGCATGGCATTACGAATCAGGAGAGGTTTTTTTTGCCAATATTCGGCAAGGAATTGTTCAGCGCTGATACCGCCTAAGACGTCTAAAGTTTGGGACATAACACATACTACAACTAAATTTTGCTTATTGTCCCTTGAACGCTATAAGTTCTGCAAGTGACAGGGCTTTAAAAGCTTGTATTTTCTTATAGGCCAGCATAATGCAAGGAGATTTAGAATTGGTGGGAACAGTGATTCTTAAGAAATTGGACATTTATTTGGGCTTATATGTTAATTTTATATAAGAGATTTTATGTTAATAATTTCATTTATCTTAGCAAACTTAAAAAATTATCAAAACTATCAGAGACTTCGACTAATTTTAATTTAGGTTGTCCATATTGATCTTTAATATATTGATTATGGTGGATAAGAACTATGTTAGGACGATTAACGTCAGATCGGTAGTCAAATCCGATATAGTCACCACCACCATTGAGTCCAAAGATGACTACTCTGTCATGCCCATATATATCCTGATCTTGAAAGTTTTCAATATCATCACCTCCTATTGGCTTTCCAAAACAACAAAAGCTTATGCTAGATTCTTCGAGTATATTGTTAGAATCTTTATATTCAAAGCTATTCTCCATAAATTGCACGCCATTGTGGGAAGCAATCAGCTTTTTATAATTTAAAGGAAAATTAATTTTATTATCTTGCTCAAAACTCTCTATGACCTTTATATCGATCGGTCCAAAGTCATACATAATATTTAAGTTTTGATAAGGCATTTGATTGTTTACCTGCTGAGAGTAGTGAAATTTCGTATAACAGCCATTATGTTAAATGGCTTTAATTTTGCTTAGCCTTATATTCATTAAATGCTTGAAGCATTCGCTCTTTCTGTTCTTTGGCAGCATCTGGATATGAGTAAAATCTTTCATAATCTTTTCTAAATTGGCTGCTTTCAATTCTTTTAGCTAAGTCATCAATAAAACTTTTTCCTTGAGTCTGATATTGCTGAATCGTTTGTTTATCTAGGCAGATCGTTTTCGCCCAAGAAACTGCACTCATATTTATACAAACATTGAGGTATATATTTTCGCTATCCTCATATAGTTCCCAAAAATAAGGCTCTATTTCTATAAGTTGCATTTTACTAGTATTTCCAAACTTTTAATTATTTCTAAAATTAACATAATACCGGTTATACGAAATGAGTCTTATTAGTTTATAAAATTCAATGATTTAATCAAAAAACCTAGATTTAAGCAGTTGGGCTTTTTAAGTAAATTAGATCGTTCCACGCTTAGTATTTACACGATACTTCACGATTTTATGTAGAAAGATTAAATATAAAACAAGCTATTGCTATTTCACTTAAAAATGCTGTGCAGATCAAATATGCTTGAGACTTTTTTATTAAAATATTATCAAAAGACCAAGTTAAATGACTCGGTCTTTTTACAAAAAAAAGCCTAGATTAAGGCACTAAAACCTTTAAATCACGCAAAATTTGGCACAGCTTAATCATCGGCATACCCATTAATGTGGTTTGGTCTTGCCCAATCATCTCTTCAAATAAACTAATGCCTAAACTTTCACATTTAAAACTACCGGCACAGTGTAACGGTTGTTCAATTTCAATATAGCGTTCAATTTCAGCTTGAGACAGGCGGCGGAACTTGACTTTATAGTGTTCAACAATGGTTTTTTTAAAACCCGTTGATTTCTGTTGCACGCTTAAAGCTGTACTAAAGTAGACAATTTTATTTGAATTGGCTTGTAGCTGACGAATGGCCTTGTCAACAGTTAACGGTTTTCCCATAAAAATATCAGGTGCACCCTCACGCCAAGCTACTTGATCAGAACCAATCACAATCGCCTCAGGATGTAATTCGCTAATCGCTTTGGCTTTTTCAAAAGCTAAACGTTTGGCTAAATCATCAGCATGATTTTCACCTTGTGGGCTTTCATCAATATCTGGCACGATAGTTTGATAATCAAGATGTAAGCGATCCATTAAGGCTTTACGCGTTTGACTTGATGAAGCCAAGATGATTGAAGAATTATTCATTACACTGCATATTCCATAAGCACGTGAAGAGGGACGTAAGATAAAACGGCTTGATGGCACGCTTGTACCTTAACAGGCGGGGCAACGCCGGCTTGATAGGCTTCTACCCACCGGCTGACACAAATACACCAAAAATCACCCGGATGTAGGCCAGCGAAGCCCACCTCAGGCAAAGGAGTAATTAAGTCATTGCCAATTTTTTGTGAAAAATTGAGAAATTCTGCGGTCATTTGGGCACACATGGTGTGCTGACCGAGATCAGTGCTGGCAGTGTGGCAGAATCCATTGCGAAAGTATCCTGTAATCGGATCATAACAACAGCTGGCTAAAGGCTCACCTAACACATTAAAACGATTGAGTTTTGGATCTGGATGAATCGACATAGGCGCTGAAATCAGAAAAGACTTTTGCCTATCATAGCAAAACTTTGCATTTAGGCGGCTTTTATACAAAAGTTGCTAACCTTTTTTTGCATAATCATTTAAAATCACCGCGTTTTTGATATTTATAAAGTGAGCTATACATGAACTTTCAGCGTATGACTGACCTCGATTTAGCAGGCAAACGTGTTCTAATCCGTGAAGACTTAAACGTTCCTGTAAAAAATGGCGTAATTACCAGTGATGCGCGTTTACGTGCCGCGTTGCCAACAATTAAAGCCGCTGTAGAAAAAGGCGCTGCAGTCATGGTGTACTCACACTTAGGTCGTCCTGTAGAAGGCGAGCCAAAACCTGAGCAATCGCTTGCGCCAGTTGCTGCGTATTTAACACAAGCACTTGGTCAAGAAGTGAAATTATTCACTGACTATTTAGATGGCGTAGAGGTAGCGCCAGGTCAAGTGGTATTACTTGAAAACGTACGTTTTAACCACGGCGAAAAGAAAAATAATCCAGAGCTTGCACAAAAATATGCCGCGCTTTGCGACGTATTTGTCATGGATGCTTTTGGTACAGCGCACCGTGCTGAAGCTTCAACTGAAGGCGTGGCACGTTTTGCTCAAGTTGCCGCAGCAGGGCCTTTACTGGCAGCCGAACTTGATGCTTTAGGCCGTGCCTTACAAACGCCTGAAAAACCAATGGTGGCGATTGTTGCAGGTTCTAAAGTTTCAACAAAACTTGACGTATTAACGTCGCTTTCTGATATCTGTGATCAATTGATCGTAGGTGGTGGTATTGCCAATACATTCTTAGCAGCAGCAGGCTATAACGTAGGTAAATCATTATGTGAAAATGATTTAATCGACACAGCCAAAGCCATTGCTGCCAAAGTTTCTGTACCGCTTCCAACGGATGTTGTTGTTGCTGATGCTTCAGAAATCAATTTTGATGACTTCTTAGGTTCACTCGCTGCTGCCAAAGCAACTGTAAAAAAAGTAGCAGATGTATCTGATAACGATATGATTTTAGATGTAGGTCCAGAAACTGCGCAAGCATTTGCAGAGATCTTAAAAACCTCTAAAACCATTCTTTGGAACGGCCCAGTGGGTGTGTTTGAAGTGGATCAATTTGGCGAAGGCACAAAAGCATTATCTTTAGCAATTGCTGAATCTGCTGGTTTTTCAATTGCCGGTGGTGGTGATACTTTAGCTGCAATTGATAAATATGAAGTTGCTGACAAGATTGGCTACATCTCTACAGGTGGTGGTGCATTCTTAGAGTTTGTAGAGGGTAAAACCCTACCTGCAGTTGCAGCGCTGATCGAACGCGCATAAGTTTCGGTTGATTAAATCAAAGAGGTTGACTACGGTCAGCCTTTTTTTTATTGGTCTTCATCAAAGTGTCATATTAAGTTTTTAGAATCTGCTCAACTTAAAGCATCCTTGTTGCTAGGAAAACTAGATGAAATTGAAAATCACGCTTGCAGCACTTATCCTTGGTCCATTACTTTTAACAGGTTGTGGTAAAAAAGAAGCACCAGCAGAGGCAGGTGCAGAACAAGTGGCAACCACTGAAGCTACGACTGTTACTGCAGAACAACAAGCAGCAATTGATGCTATCGATCAACCTGTATTAGATGAAAACAATACAGATGTACCTCAAGAGATCGCTGATGCTGAGCCAAAGGTGCAATAGAGCGCACCTTAACATCAGTGAAGTGCCTAAAAGTCCTCGCAATCGCGGGGATTTTTTATGAAATAGTGTTTTTTGTTGCTGAATTACATGGCATGACCATGTAGAATATGCCGCATTACCTGGGAGGATATTATGGCTCTTATTTCATTGCGCCAGCTCTTGGATCACGCCGGCGAACATGCTTACGGCGTACCAGCGTTTAACGTAAACAACTTAGAACAAATGCGTGCGATCATGCTTGCTGCTGATCAAACCAACTCACCTGTTATTGTGCAAGCCTCTGCAGGTGCGCGTAAATATGCAGGCGCTCCATTCTTACGTCACTTAATTTTAGCGGCAATCGAAGAATGGCCACATATTCCTGTGGTAATGCACCAAGATCACGGAACCAGCCCTGATGTGTGCCAACGTTCAATTCAATTGGGCTTCTCATCAGTGATGATGGATGGTTCACTAGGTGAAGATGGTAAAACACCAACTTCATACGAATATAACGTGGATGTGACCCGTCGTACAGTACAAATGGCACACGCGTGTGGCGTTTCTGTAGAAGGCGAAATTGGTTGTCTTGGTAGCCTAGAAACAGGTATGGCAGGCGAAGAAGATGGCGTAGGCGCTGAAGGCGTTTTAGATCATTCTCAACTATTAACTTCTGTTGAAGAAGCAACTCAATTCGTTAAAGACACCAATGTGGATGCTTTAGCGATTGCGGTAGGTACTTCACACGGTGCTTACAAATTCACGCGTCCACCTACAGGTGATATTTTAGCCATTGACCGTATTAAAGAAATTCATGCGGCATTGCCAAATACCCATCTTGTGATGCACGGTTCAAGCTCTGTGCCACAAGAATGGTTAGCAGTGATCAATGAATACGGTGGTAACATCGGCGAAACTTACGGTGTACCTGTTGAGCAATTGGTTGATGCGATCAAACACGGTGTGCGTAAAATCAACATCGATACTGACTTACGTTTAGCCTCTACAGGTGCAATGCGTCGTATGATGGCTGAAAAACCAGCTGAATTTGATCCACGTAAATTCTTTGCTGCCACTGTTGAAGCAATGAAACAAATCTGTGTAGATCGTTACGAAGCATTTGGTACTGCGGGTAATGCAGACAAGATCCGTCCAATTTCTTTAGAGAAAATGGTAGGTTTCTACGGCAAATAATTTGCTATAGATTATCTTGTAAAAAAAGCCCACACTATGTGGGCTTTTTTTCGGCAGTTAGGATGCTAAAACAAGTATGGTATTTATTTTTTCTGCTGCTTTATGCAGTGTATTGGTATCAATTCTTCTAAAAATCGCCAAATTAAAAGGCTATCAGCCCTTACACATGATTAGCTGGAATTATTTAAGCGCGAGTGTTTTGTGTTGGCTGTGGTTTCAGCCAGATTTAACCCATATTTCTATACATGATACGCCGTGGTGGCTCATTATCGCTTTAGGGATCACTTTACCCAGCATTTTTTTATGTTTATCTCAAGCCTTAAACCATGCTGGAATTTTAAAAACTGAAATCGCCCAGCGACTTTCCGTGACTTTGTCCTTAACAGCAGCCTATTTTGTTTTTAATGAGAGTTTTAATGCTTTAAAACTACTTGGTATTGCTTTAGGGCTAGCGGCTATTGCTTTAATTTTATACTCACATCGTGGCGGCCAACAGGCATCCTCTCAGAGCTTAGTGTATTTGCTACTGGTATGGATCGGATATGCGCTAGTCGATGTATTGCTCAAATATACCACAGGTTTAGGGGTGCAATTGAGTGTGGCTCTAAACCTGATGTTTATTTGTGCTTTTATCATTTCTTTGAGCTTTATTAGGCTTCGCTATAAAACTTGGGGAAGTTTAAATAATATTGGGGCGGGTTTAATTTTAGGCTGCTTAAATTTTGCCAATATTGCACTGTATGTTAAAGCACATATGCTGCTCAAAGACAGTCCTGCGATTGTATTTGCCGGTATGAATATTTTAGTGGTGGTCTTGGGCGTTATGGCTGGTGTGTGGCTATTTAAGGAACAACTCAAACCAAGTTCGGTACTTGGCTTGAGTCTGGCTTTAATCAGTGTATTTTGCCTAGCATTTGCAATGTAACATGTAGGTAACTTTTGGCAACCAGCACAGGGTGCATAAACAGATCAATAGTTTCTGCACTACCTAACAAACGCCCTTGAGCTGAACAATGTGGACAGCACGGGTATTGATGTAAAGGATGTGCCTGTTCAAGACGCATATAAACTTGATGACAGCTGCCACATTCAAATTTCACGGGCAAGGGAGCAATAATTGACATAGTTATTCTACCGTTTTTATTTTGTATAGAATATACTCGATTTTTGTGAAGAAATTAAGTCATGAAGCGACCAATGGGCAAGCGAACTTGCCCAAGTTGTAACAATTTATAGATGAGTAAAAATTTGTGCTTTAGGTAGGCGTGATTTAGGCAGTTTGGCATTAAAATCATTTTCACTGCGATAACCTAAAGTCAGCAGTACAGATGGAATTAAACCTAAAGCATCCAGCCCAAGCTCTTGCGTCAGAATCTGCTCATCAAAACCACCAATTGGCGTAGTATCAATGTTTTCAATGCCTGCGGCAAGCAGCATTTGGCCTAAAGCAATAAAGGTCTGATTCTCTGCCCAGCGCCCAATATCACCTTTTTCATTGCGGTAATAATCAATATAACCTGTACGCGTGTCTTTTTGCCCTTGTTTGGCTTGTGCATCCTTAAAACGCCCACTTTGATCATCTTGCTGTAACAGTTGCTCTAAATGCTCAGCATTAATATCTGCTTTGGTACAAAATAAAATGGTATGTGAGGAATCTAAAACCTTAGGCGCGTTATAGGCATATTTACCCACTAAAGCTTGCGCAATGCGTTGCTTGGCTGCTGTATTGTCAGCGACAAAAAAATGCCATGGCTGGATATTAATTGAAGAGGGCGCAAGACGCAAAACTTCAAGCAATTGATTAAACTGCTCAGCCGGAATTTTCTTATTCGCATCATAGGCTTTAGTGGTATAACGACTTTGTAAAACTTTAAGCAGATTCATGTACAACGTCCAAAATTATTTTTAAGTTATTTTAGGATAAAATTCATGTTATTGGGCAGATATTTAAGCTTTTATTCACAGCTCTCACTGTATTTTAGACTTGGTCATTGGTCAAAAAAGGCGTATTAATAACAACAAGAATACACATGAAGACAGCCAATATGAGATTTGAGAACCATTTTAAACAGCGCTTAAAGACTCAACAGCAAATTGGTTTATGGGTTGGGCTTGCTGATGCTTATGGCACTGAAATTGCCGCCAATGCTGGTTATGACTGGTTATTGATTGATGGTGAACATGCACCGAGTGATCTAAGAACTACATTGGCGCAGCTACAAAGTATTGCGGCCTATCCATCACAAGCTGTGGTGCGTCCACCCATTGGCAGCGTGCAGTTAATTAAGCAACTATTAGATATTGGCGCGCAGACTTTACTGATTCCAATGATTGAAAGCGTTGAACAAGCTGAGCTGATGGTCAAAGCCGTACGTTATCCGCCCTATGGAATCCGTGGGGTTGGGGCGGCGCTGGCGCGTGCCACACGTTGGAACAGTATTCCCAATTATTATGCCACAGCCCATGAAAATATCTGCTTGCTGATTCAAATTGAATCTGTCGCGGGTTTAGAAAACTTAGATGCGATTTTACAAGTCGAGGGGATTGATGGTATCTTTATTGGCGCAGTGGATCTATCTGCCACCATGGGCTATGAAGGCAATCCGAATCATCCTGAAGTACAAAAAGCCGTGATCGATGCGATTAAACGGATTCGTATGGCAGGTAAGGCGGCAGGAATTTTATCCACCACGCATGAAGTTACGCAGCAGTATTTAGATTTAGGTACAGAGTTTGTGGCTGTGGGAGTAGATACCAGTGTGTTGATGAACGCATTGCGCGACTTATTGGCGCAATATAAAAACGATACCAATCGGCCTAAAATTGAAGCTGGCTATTAACTGCTCGAAAAGCCTACATGGTTAGGCTTTTTTAGTATTTAAATTCTGATAGTTGCCAGTCTGACTTAGTGTCATTGATAACCAAAATTTGCGCGCTATTTTCACGCCAATCACCGAGTACAATACGCGGTTTACCCTCTACATCATGAATATTCGGACGATGGGTATGACCATGAATCAGCACATCGACCTCTTGTAAGGCAAGTTCGACGGTCTGCAGGTTAACATCCATCACGCTATAGCTTTTCACTTGATTGGCTTGTTGACTTTTTTTACGAAAACCATTGGCGAGTTTTTGTCTAAAACTTAAAGGCGTGGCTTTTAATAGCCTAAGCAAAAGCGGATTGCGGATAATTCTTTTAAAGCGTTGATAGGAGACATCATCGGTACATAAACCGTCGCCGTGTTCTAAACGAATCCGTTGCTTATTCACTTGAATATGATGAATATCGTTTAACAAAATGCCATGAAACTGATCCAGAAACTTCTGTCCTAAAGCAAAATCACGATTGCCCACCAAGAAGTAGACTTGATTGCCTTGTTGATGAAATTTTTCTAAGGCGCTCACAATGTCATTGAGCCATGGTGCAGGATTGTCATCACCAATCCACGCATTAAACCAATCACCTAAAATATATAGTTGGGTATGTTGATCTTGATACTGGTTCAATAAAGCCAAAAACCCTCGAATGAGTCGAGGGTGTTCAGGTGACAAATGTAAATCAGCGATAAACAGATAGGTCACAATCGATTCCTTTGAATCTCCCTAAATCCCTCTTTATCAAAGAGGGACTTCTCCTCCCTTTCATAAAGGGAGGTCGGGAGGGATTCTTATTCAGAAATGATTTTTGCAGATTCAATCACAACGTTTTCTAGAGGAACGTCAGCGTGGTAGCCACGGTTGCCTGTGCGAACGCCTTTAATTTCGTTGACAACGTCCATACCCTCAACTACTTTACCAAATACAGCATAACCCCAGCCCTGTGCAGTTTTGCCAGTGTGGTTTAAGAATGTATTGTTAGATACGTTGATGAAGAATTGTGCAGAAGCAGAATGAGGTGCTTGCGTACGTGCCATTGCAATGGTACCGATGTCATTGCTTAAGCCGTTATCTGCTTCGTTTTCAATTGCATCACGTGTTGCTTTTTCTTTGAAGTTTTCGTCCATGCCGCCGCCTTGGACCATGAAACCATCAATCACACGGTGGAAAATTACGCCGTCATAGAAACCGTCACGTACGTACTGTAAAAAGTTTTCAGCAGTTTTTGGTGCTTTTTCTGTATTCAGTTCAAGAACAATACGGCCTTTATTGGTGTTTAATTCAACTTGAGGAAAACTCATTGGGTAATCTCCTAAACATGGACACTAAAGCCATGGGTTTTTTGGTTGAGAGAAGCATAAGCAAACTGTAAACTACATAGCAAGCAAAAAACGTGATTTTCTTTGTGAAAAACTGGAAAACGCGTTTTAATTATCCTAATTTTTTATTTTAGAAGTGATTTTACTGTTATGAAGCCAAATGATGTTGTTGCGTCTCTGCCAAATACCAATGCCTCAGTCGATGCTGCGCAGCAAGAACAACAGCCAGGCTTAGACTTTGTACGTCAAGTCATTACTGACGACTTAGCTGAGGGGCGTACGCAAAAAGTGGTGACGCGTTTTCCACCTGAGCCAAATGGTTACTTACATATTGGTCACGTGAAAGCCATCTGCTTAAACTTTGGTATTGCGGAAGAGTTTGGTGGTGCATGTAACTTACGTTTTGACGACACTAACCCAGATGCTGAAGAACAAGAATATGTAGATGGGATTGCTAACGATGTAAAATGGTTAGGCTTTAACTGGGATGGCGCACCACGTTATGCATCAAGCTATTTTGATCAACTCTATACATGGGCGATTCAGCTGATTAAGCAAGGTGATGCCTATGTGGATTTACAAAGCCCGGAAGAAATTAAGTTAAACCGTGGTAACTTTATTGAACCAGGTAAAAACTCTCCGCAACGTGATGCCAGTGTAGAAGAAAACCTTGAGCGTTTTGAAAAAATGCGCAGTGGTGAATATGCAGAAGGTCAAGCGGTCTTACGTGCTAAAATTGACATGACGTCACCAAACGTACATATGCGTGACCCAATTATGTACCGTATTTTGCATTCCGAGCATCACCAAACGGGCGATACGTGGAAAATTTACCCAATGTACGACTATGCGCATCCATTATCAGATGCGATTGAAGGCATTACCCATTCATTGTGTACTTTAGAATTTGTCGATCACCGTCCATTCTATGATTGGGTTGTGGCAAAAGTACAATCACCATCGGTACCACGTCAGTACGAATCTAGCCGTCTAAATGTAGATTATACCATTACCTCTAAGCGTAAATTACGTCGTTTAGTGGAAGGTGGTTATGTACAAGGGTGGGACGACCCACGTATGCCAACGGTTGTCGGTATGCGTCGCCGTGGTTTTACTCCTGAAGGCTTACGTGACTTCTGTAAGCGTGTTGGTGTCACTAAAGTTGATGGCAGTATTGTTGATGTGGCGATGCTTGAATTCTGTATCCGTCAGTCTTTAGAAAATACTGCGGCACGTGGTATGGCGGTACTCAATCCACTGAAAGTGACTTTAACCAATCTACCAGAAGCGATGGATTTGGTTCATGCACGTCATCCAAATGTGGATATGGGCGAACGTATTATTCCATTGACCCAAGAAATCTTTATTGATCGTAAAGACTTTGAAGAAGTGGCACCAAAAGGCTTTAAACGTTTAATTCCGGGCGGTGAAGTTCGTTTACGTCACGCGTACGTGATTAAATGTGACGAAGTGATTAAAGATGAAAATGGTGAAGTGATTGAGCTGAAATGTTCGATTGACCCAGCCACTTTAGGTAAAAATCCTGAAGGTCGTAAAGTGAAAGGTGTGATCCACTGGGTATCTGCGACAAAAGGTGTAAAAGCAGAAGTGCGTATTTATGATCGTTTGTTTACAGAAGCAGACCCAGAAGTGGGTGATGATTTCTTGGATAACTTAAACCCTGAATCACTCAAAGTGGTTGAAGCGATTGTGGAACCTGCTTTGGCGACCGCACAGCCTGAAGATCGTTTTCAATTTGAACGTGAAGGTTACTTCGTGGCGGATCAACATGATCACAGCAGCGAAAAACCAGTGTTTAACCGCATTTTAGATTTAAAAGATAGCTTTAAACCGGCTAAATAATCGACTCTACAACACAGGCATATTCTGTTTGAATGTGGTGGCTCAAGTTTAACTTCAACAAGACCTTTAAAAGCTCAACTTCGGTTGGGCTTTTTTTATATGGCTTTAAAACGTGACTGAAACTCGGCTAAAAATGGAGTGATTTGGTACGTATGGGCTTTGGCATAGCGCTGTTCGCTACGCTTTTTACGAAAGCTTGTGATGATTAATTTAGACTTGGCCCGAGTGATGGCAACATAAAGTAAACGCTGTTGCTCAGTGAAGAGGTGTAACCCCTCTTGTTGATGTAATGGATCAGGAGAGTGTAATTTTTTAATAACTGGATAACTCGGAAAATAACGGTCAACTAAATCAGGCAAAATAACCTGATCAAACTCTAATCCTTTCGCACGATGCATGGTGCTGACAATCACATAGTCATTGTGGGTAATTAAATCTGACTCTTTGGCATTTTGGTAGAAATCTAAGGCTTTTTGCCAGTCACTTAAGCTACGTAAGGATGCAAAGTGCAGTTGACTATGTCGGCCAAGTTTATCTTGTAGTTGCTTGCGTTCAGATGGCTCATATTGTGCATAGAGATGGGGTAAATGCTGCTGAACATAATCAAAAAATAAATCCATGAGCGCCTCAAGATTGAAACTATGCTTGGATAGATAGTACTGGGCGGCTTTAAATAAAGGACTAAACTTGATATTAAAGTGTTCTAAGCAAGTTTGACTACGCTGATATAAACCTACCATCGCCTGCTGATTTTCAGTTATTTTATGGGCAATCATCGGCAATAGATTAAAACCTGCTTTCACATCATCTAAAGCATTATGGCTATTGATGCCTTGGAGTTGAAAGGTATTGAGTAAATCTCCTAGCTTATACGAACTTAAATGTGGATACAGTTGCCGCATCAATTGCAGTGAGCAAAATTTTATACGCTGTAGATACTTTGGCAGTACATCAGGTGCATAGCGTTTTAAGTTTTCAATCAGCATTTGATCATCAAAGTGCAGATGATGTGCAATTAAGGCATACGGTTCGCTTTGATCAAGTAGCTTTTTAATTTGTATAGAAAAATCCTGTGCGTGCTGTTGTAACAGCACCGCACTAATCTGATGAATTTTTTGGCTTTGGCTTAAGTCTTGTTGGCTATGGCAATAGAGGTCTAATTCCTGTTCTGAGTTAAAGGCTGCAATTTGAATAACGTCATCTTGCGTTGGATTGAGGCCTGTGGTTTCAGTATCAATAAATAGCAGTTGCTGTTGTTGATACAGATATAAAAACAGCTCATGTTGAGAGGCAAAGCCATCGGGCACCTGCTGAAAATCCTGTAGCGTTAAACCATAATGTTTTAAATCATGTTGTAATTTAATCGCTGCGAGTTCTGCATCTAAGTGAGCCAAATGCCGTGGCGGATGCATTTCGATATTGCCAAAATGCCAAAGCATACGTGCCCAAGCAGCCTGATCATTTTGGCTGATTAAACAGCGCCAAAACGCGATAAAATCTAAATAGATAGGGCGGCTGAGTAAATCATGTTGGGTGACACAAAAATGTGTAATACCTTGCTGCTGCAGCTGTTGGGAGAATGCTTGAACCTGTTGATTGCTGTGGCATAAAACTGCACTGGTGTGCTGATCGTGGCAGGCTTGGGCTAAAATCTCAAAAATCGCAGCATACTGTTGATCATCAAATTCACGCTGTATATGTATGAGGGCAGATGGATCTGCAGCTTGAGTGGCTTGCGCTGCAATAAAAAATTGCTTGCTGAAATGAGCTTGCCGATAGGCATTGCTTAAGTCAACTAGATTTTCAGGATTACGAAAATTCTCCAGCAAATGATAAGCCTGCTGACCCAAGCGTTGGGTGGTGACTTCAATCGAGGCACCTAGAAAACGATAAATCGACTGATCTACATCACCTAATAGTACTAGGTGAGCGTCGGGTGCTTTTAAATAATCAATAAACAACCAATGCAGTGGAGATAAATCCTGTACTTCATCAATTTGTAGCCAGCTATACTGCTGAGTAGGCGCTGTTGCTTGTCGAATGAGTTGCTGTAACAATAAATCATCATAATCTTGGACTTGATAATAGTGTTTGAGCTCCTGATATTGGGCCTGTACATACACCGCACAAGCCAAGGCGAGATGAATGTCATCAGCAGCAATATTTTCATCTAAACATTTTAGTTGCTGCCAAATAGACTGTTTATGCTGTAGATTGAGTAAAGCACTAGCTGAGCAAAGCAGCGGTAAAATAAGGCAGCGAATTTTTTCAATTTGCCATGCATGATAAGCTTTATGGGCAAAAATGGCTTGTTGAGCATGTTCAATCTGCGACTGATCAAAGCTTAAAATGGCTGTAGCATCTAAGTTAAATTGTTGATAACAGCTAAAAAACTCTGCTTGAATATACGAGAAAGACTGACTTAATAAATAATTAAGCTGGTGCATACTTTGCTGTAACAATTTTTGTTGCAAAGCGCTTTGCATTAAGCCTGCTGGCTGTTTTTGCTGCTGCTGGCGCATAAAACAATAGCGATGTAAATTACCAATAAACAAGTTCTGTGGCAGTTGTCCTAAACGTTGTTCAATCTGAGCGCGCATATTTAAAGCAGCACGATTGGTAAAGGTTAAGCACAGCATCTGTGCTGGCGCTATGCCTTGTTGCAAGGCCTGATAAATGCGCTCAGTTAAAATGGCTGTTTTGCCGCTCCCCGCAGGTGCAAGGCAAGCGTGTTGACCTCTAGATAAGGCAATCACATGTGCTTGGGCAGGACGAAAAGACAACATAACAACTAAAAGGAATGCGCGGTCAAGGAGTGTTACTATAACAAAAATAGGCCATGTTCAACATCGCATCAATCTTTTGCATATAAGCTACCAGTTGCGCAATTTAATTCGATTGACACAGAAGCTAAAAATTTGCCTATTTAAAGTGAAATATCATTTTCATTTTCTTATAATGCTTTGATATACAGTGATTTTTTATTTATGTTGTTTTAATGCATTCATTGCTTTGGCTTTATCACGGAGCTTTTTTTTAATATACAACACCAAAGCAAAGCAGGTGGTGGTAATGGTCAAGAGCATACCGTTCATATAGCTCAAAATCGAACTAATGTAGCCAATGGTGGTAAGACGATTCATCATCATTACCACTTGTGGGCTACTTTCCACCCCTGTAATGGCCCAAGTGCATAAATGTTCACAATTGTTAATGATGAGATGGTAATTATTTTCGTGCATACGTGAACGCATGCGCCTAACCACTTTACGCCCTTGATATTTAGGCTGTTGATAATGCTGAATATGAATTTTTTTGCCACGACTAAAATGTTGCAAAGTAGTGATCTCAATCGGATGTTTCTTAAAAAGATGAGCAAAACCTGAATAATGAATGACACGACCACGCCCAGCATAAATACCATGATGAGAATAGCCTAAGTGTTTCACCACCAAATGGGCACCTAAACGATAATGCGTTTTAGAATTTTGCTGCATTGTCATGATACGATGACTCAGAAAAAAGCACCTTAAAAGAGCATATTGCATGAGCGCCAACCTCAAGATTGGCCCACTTGCTTATAAACAATTGGCAGGTTTAGGCACCCCGGCCAAACGACTTAAATGACGTGCCACTAGTCCAGTGTTAAAACGAGCTTGTAATAGGGCATTATCAATCTCAGGACTCACTGTTTTCATTAAAAATTTAATCAAGGGGCGAGTTGCAGGCGAATGACCAAATTGTTGATAAAAAGCGCGCACTGCATGTAAAACTTCAAAATGCCAAGCGGTTAACTCAAGTTCTAGCGTTTGTGCTAATTCTTGCGCAACTTGTTCATTCCACACAGTATAATCAACTAAATGACCATCTTGGTCTAAAGCTAAACTCATAATTTCACTCGTTTATTTAAAGCGTATACAACGTTGATAACTTAAACTTAAATCTGCAAACTCAGCATAAGACAAAACCTGGATTTGCTCAGGCATAGCCGTCAACATGTGTGCATCGTGTTCTAAAATATAGGCTTGGCTAAACCTAAAACTTTGAGCTTGAAGTACCGCATCACCCATAATTACAACCGCATCACCTTGCTGATAGATGCACTGCAACTGAGTTAGAGCGCGTTCAGTTGCTGCATAATCAGATTGAATCAAATACAAACAATTTGACATGATGTTTTACCTTACCAATACAGCACATGTTGAAATTGAGCTAAAAACTCAGCATTAAAATCAATCACTTGTAGTTCTTGTTGCGCATGAACAACAAATGGGTTGGTAGCCTGCTCACGCGATATTAAAATTGGGCTCAAGTCATAAAACTCAAAGCTATCAACCATATTAGAGGCCACTTTAAAAGCATGTTTGAGTCTATCAAAGCTGAGATCGGATTTTAATAAGCTTAAGGCAGCATCTTGTAGTAACACCTTTACCTCACAGCCAAAGGTGGCTAAAACCATGGTGGCGGCTAAGCTTTCATGCACTTGCAGACTGCTTAAATTGGGATGGTTTAAAATAACCAATACAGATTTCACACAATTTACCTTTTTAAACGCAACAATGTTGCAAAAATAACCACTTAGAATTGAAGAATGCGCTCTGCACTTTGTACAGCGTCAGCCAGTTCACCTAATCCCACCAACTCAAAATGAGCTGCTAGGTTATGTTGTTCAAGCTGATGTCGCTTAGCATTTTCAGGATCGGTAATACCACGTGCTAAAGCTGCACTTACGCATACTGGTAAACGAATACCCAACTTTTGCCATTCTTGACTTAAGTTGCGTTGATCATCAGGTTGCCATTGCAACGTGTTAGCTACATAAACACCATCTTGATAGAAAAATACACGAAAATTGTGCTGTTTTTCCTGTAAGGCTTGAGCCAGACCGAGCGCATGCCAAGCGTGGATAGTGCTTGGAGCGGAGGTAATCAGTAATAAAGTAGACATGGCATCTCATTGTCCCCCACGGGACTTTAGACTTCATAACAAAAAGGTAGTATACAATGATTTTAGGTGTGATTTACTGAGCATAAAAATAAATATCAGAATTATTATAAAAATAGTTATTTAAAAACAATACCTTATAAAAATAAGAGATCTTAAAAAGCTACTAAACCTTTTCTTTACCTGCACAAAATACAGCTTATTTTCTTTCATTTTTTTACATTACAGATAAAATGAAAAGTAATCTGCACCAAATCTGCACCAAGAAATGAAACTACCAAAACCCATTCAGCGAGGGTCAAGCTGGCGTATCACCATCTCTTTCGAGAATAAACGATATTCAGCAACTAGGGATAGTGCTAAAGAATGTGAGCATTGGGCTTTAAGCAAATTAGCAGAATTAAAAAACGGCAAAATTAGTGAAGAAAAGGGGATTAAGGCTGCTTACCCATTTCGTGATCTATGCAATAAATACTATCAAGAGCATGGCAGGCACATGCGATCTGCCAGAACAATTTTATTCAAGATAAAAAACCTTGATCGTATCGCGCCAAATCTTGCTGACAAATCCATTTATGATTTTAAACCTGCAGATATTGCAGAGTGGCGCAATCAACGTAAAAAAGAAGTAAAAGTTGCCACACTCAGAAATGAACACGGTATTTATTCGGCGGTTTTCACTTACGCCATGAAAGAGCTATTTTTACTTGAATCTAATGTATGGCAATCAGTGACCATGCCAAGTAAATCTAAACCGCGTAATCAGCGAATTACACCGGAGGATCAAGAGCAACTACTACAAGCATTTGGCTGGGATGGTACTAAGTCACCTGAAAAGACACGAGACTATGTTGCATGGTCATTTTTATTCGCTATGGAAACAGCAATGCGACAAAGCGAAATATTGGCAATGCGCCGTGCTGATTTAAAAGATGGCTTTGTGCATCTGCCTTTCACTAAAAATGGTGAATCGCGAAATGTACCTTTATCTAAAGAGGCAAAGCGACTCTTGGCATTATTACCAGGTAAAGATGCCTTAGTGCCTATAGATAAAGATAAATGCTGTGCGACATGGACCCGAGTTAAAAACAAAGCCAATCTTCCACATATCAATTTTCATGACTCACGACATGAAGCAATCACAAGAATGGTAAAAGACAAGGGCTTGCCAGTTGAAGTCTTAGCTAAAATTACAGGGCATAAAACCATTGGGATGTTAGTGAATACTTATTACAATCCCGATGCTCAAGATCTAGTAGAGATGTTTAATAAAACCGAGAGCTAATTCACTCTCGGTCTGCCTTTCTTGGGTCTTTGAGTGAGCAAGGTGCGTGCTAATTTAGGATCGTATAAGCATTTACCCTGAGTACCTTGATTGATGCTTGCTAACCTTTCACGAATTGTGGTGACACTCAAATTGTAGAGCTTTGCTAAATGTGCAGCTGATACCAGTTCGACATCTACTTCTTTTAATTCCTTTACAATCCCACCAAAAAGATTCTGCCCAAGCGTAATTTGAGGGGGAGTATCACTTTCAACCGTGATGAGATACTTTGTTGACACTATGACACCTCAGCTAAGCTTTTTAGGATTGATTCGGGTAGATGGGTACGACGATTCATTTGAATCTCCGTAAGATTAGCAGGTCTAATTTCTGCTACAAACAGCGTCCAAAAACCGCGACTACCACCGTTATCACCCACGATAAAATTTCCGTGATTTTCTTTTACTGTGTAAACATCGTTGTCATTGATGCCATCTACATGAACAACTTTGTCACCCGATTGATAAGTTTGATTTTCCATATCTGTACTCCAAGTCAGCCGCACCTGTTAGAGTGCGGCCATTTGCCTATTAGCCTTGTTGGATCTCGTTTAATTTTTGGTTGGCCATACTGTTGAGCATGCGTTTTTCTTCTTGGTCTAGCTCTGCAAAATCAGGACTCATCGTGATATCAAAAACATCTTGCTCAGTTGTAGCGCTTTGGATTTTCTCTACAGCAATTTCATAGTAGCTATCATCAAACATGCTGATTTGATTTTCTAAGAACGTCTTACGTTCAGCGTAGGCAGACTTAACTTGATTTAGATGCTCAACAGTCATCTGACTTGCATGAGCATTGATTGATGGCGCAATAGTTTTCTCTAAAACTTCTACTGTGGCAGCATCAGAAATCATTTTGCTGAGATTGTTGGCAACGGCTTGACTCTTAGTGAGATCCACAGTCTTAGGCTTGGTCAGTGTGGCCATCTTTTGACTAAGCGCCGTGTGGAGTTCTTTATGCTGTTCATCATTTAAAGTACCGTTGGCTGAGAACGTAGCACGGATCTTCGTGAGTGCTTCTGGTGTCTGAGCAGCTTCGATTTGTTCCTTAAACTTAGTCAATTCTAGTTCGGTTTCATCGAATTCGACTGCAGGTACTTCTTCTGTAGGTGTCAGCTTTTGTTCAACTTGCTGTACATTGGCTTCTAGGTATTTGCGGTCTTTATCGTTCAGTATTTCATTGCATGCAATCTGTGATTCGATTGCAGCTACTTCACGTAAATCTTTGGCATTGTTTAATGCTTTGGCAAATTGCTTTTTAAGCTCTGCTGATGTTGGCTTTTTCTCAACAGGTTGCTCGGCTTGTTGCACAACTTGAGGTTCAGGCTTTTTTGCTTCCACCATTTGCGTTGCCACAGCTTGGGTGGGATTAAACTTTTCACGCTGGGCACGTACAAGCTGCATAAGCTGTTTACGTTCTTCACTATTGTCATGATCCAGTGCTTGTTCTTCGCAGAAATCTAAATGAGCAGGGGATTTCACAGTTAAAATACTGTGCTTGATCATGGTAAAAGTTGGTTTAAGACTTTCTGATGGCAACTGCTCTTGTGGCTGTGGCTCATAGTGCTGCTGTGGTTGTTGTGCATAGACCGCAGGTTGATCGATTTGCTGTGGCTGTTGGTATGCATCAACCAGAGCTGATTCACCTTGCGTATTAGCATTATCTTCAACAGTGACAAAATCGCCATCAATGGTGATATTTTTACCTTGCTCTACAGCATGTGAAACATCCATAGCGTTAGACATTTCAATTGACTGCGGCATGTACTTTAAGACTTGGAGTAATGCAACTTTTTTAGCGTAAGCTTCAAAGTGCTTTTTAGAATAGTGGTTAGGTTGTAATGCCGGCACCACTGTCTTTTTAAAATGAGCATGCACCTTTCTGACAGGCCATACCTCAATAACAGGCATTTCAGAATCTTTTACACGACCAATCGCATAAACATGGGTCAGTTTAGATTCTTCAAATTCGCCACATGGTTTATGTTTACAGTAAGGTGTATCACCGAGCATGTAATCAAATTCATCACCCTCATAAACAGCACCAGTCCAAACTGTGCAACGTCCGCCACGGTTCGCAAGATCAACAAGACCTTTCCAACCAGGAATAAATGTGCATGTTTTTTTGTAAGGTACTAAATAACCCTGACCATTTACCCCCGGCTCTAAACCAAGTTGAGAAGCTACAATAATGCTGGCAAAGATCGTTTTAGGGTCGCAGTCTTGAAGTGCTTTGTTTTGACTAAATGCCGTTAACGATAGGCGTACCATGCGATCCGCATTTAAGTGCTTAGGTAAAGCTAACTCAAGCTGAGCTTTATGCTTTTGCATAAAAGCATTGAAAGAAGCAGCAGGGCTAGTTTGGCGAGTTTGTACTTGATTGTTCATGAATAAAATTCCTTAAATTTGAATAAAAATGCTTAAAAACGAATAAATTTTGAGTAAAAACGGCTAAAAATGAATAAAACTATCGAAAGTCCTGATCTAGGGCTTTGTTTACTAAATAATTTGGAAGTGAAATTTCTTCTAACTCTGTTGAGTAACCATCCCACTCGTCTAATAAAAGTGACTCGGCAAGTTTTTCTTTAGCCTGTTCATAACGCTTAGCGCCTACAGCGAGAAAAGTGTCATCTGCTTTGTACTGCTTACCTATAAAAGGGGCATCATTCTCAGCAACCATAAATACAAATGGCGCTTTTTCTTCTGTTCCGTAATATTGCTGCATACCTTCTCGATACATTGCAGCAGATAAATCGTATGCGTAATTTCCACACGCCTTAGAGAATGCTGAAAAACGTGCATCATTGGCTGTTTTAATGTCAATAATTAGACCGTTAGGGAATTTTGAGCAGGGTGCAATATGCCAATCTGGGCGAACGCGCAGCTGTAAACTATAAGTTGGGTCTGTGAAGAAAATACTTGCCTCAGGCATACCGTAGTTATTAAGCATCTCCTTATACATGCCAAGTGATTGTAGGGTGGCTACAATGCGTTGAGCACCTTGGATCTGCTCCTCAGATACCACAATCTTTCCTGAATTTTCAGCTTCGAATCTTTCCCACCACAAGATCTTCTCTAGTGTTTCAGGTGATGGATTTTTTGCTTTTAACATTGCTTCCGTTGGTTTGCGTGGTGCATTGATAGGTAGTAGAGCAAACTCACTCTGAAACAGCTCAGGTTCAAGAAACAATGAGTGAGCCAAGGTTCCAAGATCGAGATGTTTCTTGGTTTCACGCTCATGTTCTTTGGCAATATTATGAGAATAAAAATGAGCACCAGAGCGAAGCATATCTTTTAGTTGGCTTGAGCTAAATTCAGGGCGATTGTGGTAAGCGTTATTGCTCATACGCTCAACCATGTATGCCGTATTTAGCATTTGGGTCATAGCATTCATGATCAGCTCCCCAATACTGCAGTCAAAATCACTGTAATGACGCACCAAGCCACGATTGATAGGCCAATGAATAGACCAAAATCAAGGATGTCAGCTTTGAGCTTTTGGAAGCGTGGTGAGCCTTGTTCAGTGGGTTTAGGCTCACGGTAGAGGATAGGGGTTGTTTGAGTTTTGTTCGTATCAAACTTAGGTGTTTGACTGTTTTTAATGGTTTGTTGCATAATGACCTCGCAGTTTTGCAAAGCACATTGGAAGGTAAGAGGTTCAATGTGCTTTTTTGTTGTTTATGAGATAAATATAAGAAATCTTATTTATTGTGTCAATTGTATTTATAAGAAATCTTATTTTTAAATAGTGACAGTACTTTGCCCTTTAGGAATTTTTCTTAATTAATGATTGATAAGAACCGATAAATAAATACAATAAAATCAATAATTACTACCTAACTAAAGATATGAAAAATACTCTATTAGGAATATCATTAACATTGATAGCATTACCTACATTGGCAGCTACGGATGAGCTATCTCAAAAAAAAGAAGTTTTGGATATCATGAAAAGATATGCAGAGGTTACCTCATGTATACATTCATTTACTAAATCTCCTGATAACACTGAGCCTACTACATTAAAGGATGTATTTACCGTCGAGAGAGATAGCGAGTTTAGTGCTTATAGTTACTATGTTCTATGGTCCGGAGATCTCGGATGTGCAGGAGGAAGTGGTACTTTATCGAATTATGTTACGGAAGTTGCTAAGTATGGAGGTGGCTCTTGGAAACCATTTACAGTACAAACTGATTATGCATTTGGTGAAGATATTGGGATAAATTACAGATTTATTGATTCCTTAAAAAGGATCAGTAATGATAAATTTATATTAGTGGGTTGGGATTATGCAGATGAAAAATATGGTGGAAATGATGGTGGCAACAATTTTCCAGCAAATAAGTTTGAATACACTATAGAAATGGTAATGGGTGAGGGTTGGAAAATAACAAATCAGAAATTATTGGAACAGAATAAGTGAAAATAAAACCCACATTATGTGGGTTTTCTAGTTTTTTACATTACCAAATTGGCATTTTAAAGAGCCTTCCAGTATCATCTCCATCATGAAGAGTTAATATAATTTCACTTTTATTAAAGACAGGAAAATCTTTATTCAATAATTCTGAGATTTCTGATTCAATAGTAGTAATTATAATTTGTAACCCCATATTAGAATATGTGCGAATAACATCTAAGGTATTTTTTTTCTTTCGTATATCTAAGTTATCAAAAATCCCATCAATATATAAAAAATTAGGATAATTTTTATCCAAATAAGCACGAGAAACAGCTAAATCAAATGCAAAACATAAAAGTTTCTTATATGAATGGCCATCAGCTTCATTAGTATCTAAACCATTTTTATCTCGATAAGATGCCTCAAACTCAAAATTACCTTCTTTATTTAGAAAAACAGTGATACTACCCTCCTTATCTAAAATAGTAGAGATTATTTCGTTAAAGTAAATTCTTATCTGAGAAAAAGTACTTGTAATGTCTTGACTAACTTTATACATATCAGACTGCATATCATGCTGAATTTTATTTAATTGATTATTGAGGATTTTTTTATCCTCATCTAACTGAAGAATTTTTTGTATTTCTTCTTTCTGTTTAATTAAGAATTCTATGTCAGCCTTAATTTGAGCTAGTTGATGGTTAGATTTCTTAAATTTTCTCACTATTTCAGTTTCACTCAAAAATTTAATTTGATTAGATCGTTCTATATTTAATTCAGCTAGACGAGCTTGAGTTTTTGTCAAATCTTTTTGTAAAGAGGATAATTCTTCAATTAAATAATGATTTCTTTCCTCGGTTATTTTTTTATTAAAATCAATAAGTTGATCGAAATCTTTAACAAGTTGATCAGGGAATAAAATACATGCTTCATCAAAAAGTTTTTTTACCTTATTAGTATTGAACTTGATCTGATCAGCATTTAAAGAATTTTCAATTCTTGCTATATTATTCTTAATGGTATACTCAAGCATATTGAGTTGAGCAATTTTATCATCTAAAGACGATACCAAATTTTCGATTGCTTCTTGGTCAACAGGGTTAAAATTAAAGTCATTAACAAAAACTTCAATCTTATCTAATTCACTCTTACGAATTAAAATTTTTCCATCAATTTTGCTTAACTCCTCATGAAGATTTAAATTGCTCTTCTTATGAGGTTTAGTTAGGGCTTCGATCTTCTGAACTTCTTCTTGCTTTTCATAATTCTTTATAGCTAATTTACCATCGAAACCTAATAGATCAGCCATATAGGGTTTCCAATAGATATCCTTACCTATTTGTTTCTGTAATCTAAAAACATTATTAAAGTCATTTTGAGTTCGAACAAGATAACCTAATATATTTCTATATTTCCACGAAGACAAAGCATCAAAATGCAACCAACCATCTAGCAATATTTTTGCTTGATCCAATGATACATTATTGTGAGTCCAATCAGTATCAGGCAAATTAGAAAAATCTTGGAACTCATTTTCGTGAAGTTTAAAACTAATTTTAGTATTTTTTTCTACAGACCGTTTGATTGTAATATATTTAAATTCTGATAGTTTTATCTCTAAATAAAAAACAAAAGATTTAAAAACATTAAAATTTTTAAATAAGAATTGTTTTTTATCACGCTTAGCTAAAAATAGAAAGTCTAGAACTTTAGCTAATGTGGTTTTACCTAAGTTATGAGTATCTTTCTTATAGTTTTCCGGGTGTCTTATTTGGCCCAATACTACATTAAACCCATCATTAAATTTAATAGGTTCAAATAAAGATGACTGATTACTATATAACTTAGATAAATACATATTACTTCTCTATATATTCAATTGAGTCAGTTTTGGTACGATATTCAACTAACCCTAAGAGATATAAAAAATCTAAGGCAGGGAGGAATAAAAATTCGCCACTTTTAATGTTGATCTTTATATAGTCCAAAAGATCATTATACAGCATTACACGCTGCGCACGAAGCTTATTTAATATCAAATAGATAGCGTACATTAAGGTCTTGTCTGGATGATTTTGTTTCGATGGTCTAATCACTTTTAGATATTCCAATATCGCAATTCCAATACATGTAAAATACCATAATTCTTGTTAAGCGTTTGTTAGTTGATAATATATAATTTCTAGAAATAAGTAATTCTACTAAGTTGTTGAAAATTTTATCAAAACAGTCAAATTTTTCATCATTCAGACTGGGAATAATATACCTTAGTTGGAATTCTTCTACCGCCTCTTGATATAGTTCTAAAACATCTTCATTTTGTGCATCTGTCAAAAAATCATAAATTTGAGGTTCGTAACTCATATAGTTTCTTTTTAAGGTTTTTGCAAACTCAGATGTCATATTATTTAAAGCATTTTTTTCTTCAAAAGTTGTACGCTCTATTGGAGAAATTTTTTTATCTTTCATACTTGAGTTGAATGTTTTAGCGAATTGCGTGATCACATCAGCTAAAGTTTCAGGCCTAATAATAGGGGAAATTGACAATGGCGTTAATTGCGCCATATCGGCAATATATTGATATCTAGCTATCCATTTGTCTAGATCATCTATTCCTAAAACAGCTATATTATGCGATGACAAACCAGTTTTTTCAGCTATATAGTTTTTAATAGTAGTCTGAGCACCTCCTGTTAAATTGCGATTAGCAAATAAAATATAATTATCTAATAAGTTTTCATTTTTAAGCTTTATGATTTTTTGAATTTCTTCATTGAGTATACAAGTGGTAGCTGTTGGACTGTAAAAATCTGACTCTAAAAAATGCTTATTTATTCCTGTTGTATGTTTGGCTTGAATTATTGTTTTTCCTTTCCATGGGGAAGCTATACTAGGAAATAAATTAGCGGTGCCATCAAATGTACCATCTTTGCCACCATCAGGGCCTTTTGAGAAACCTTGTACACCAGCACCAAAAATCTCATCACAAATATAAATAACTAACCGCTCAAAGTCACTATCGTGAATGTCATGGTATTGATACATCATTTTAAATAATTCCTTTTATAAATATAATCTTATGAGGATTTCTTACGTCGTTTTGCTTTATAAATGTACCTTACACAATCAACGACTTGTCCAATGAACATGCACTGTTCATCTATAGCTAAGATATTTGGCTTAAATTCAGGATTTAGAGCCTGCAAATACTTAGTACCATCGGTTTCTATTACTAATTTTTTAAAAGTAGCATCATCTCCACGGCGTACGACAATCATGTCGCCAGATTGCATATCCCCAAAATAAACATCTGGATCCACAACAATATAATCACCCTCTAAAAAATCAGGAAAATTACTTAAACCTTGAACTTTCAAAAAGAAACAGTTAGAGCATTCATCCTCAGGTAAAGGTAACCATTCATCAATTCCATCTAAATTTACTGATTCAATATTGGTCCAATTACCAGCTTGTACCCAAGAAAGAACAGGTGCCATCCGTGCATTAACTTTAGCTACGTTAGAAATGATTTTATTTTCAGGCTCTACTTTACCTTCGCCTGTTAATAAATATTCTGTAGTTACCTGAAAAAGGTTGGCCATAGCATCTAGAGATGCTGCTTTAGGCAAATAGCTATCCTTTTCCCACTCCGTAACCGCAGGGGAACTTACTCCAGCTACTTTTGCAAGTTGGGCTTGAGTCATTTTTTTTGCACGTCGAAGCGCACGGATGCGCTGACCAATAGTCTGTTTTTCCATATAAGTTATCTTACATATTGCTAAAATAAGTTTTCTTTGATTAAATAATAAGAAATCTTATTTTTAGGGTTAAGAATGACTAAACAGGAAGCATTGAACTTATTACAAGTTAATGGTGTTCAGTTGGCTGAGTTACTTGGAATCAAACCTGCTGCTGTATACCAGTGGCCCCAAGACAAAATTCCATTAGCTCGTGAATATCAGATTAAAGATTTGGCTGCTGGAAGAGAGCCAATTAAAAAAGCTTGCACAGCATAGAAAACCCCATGAGCCTCGAAAAAGAAGACCTCCGGTTAAAAATGCTGCCAGACATGATGGAGCGTTTACGCTTAATCGCGGACGTTCATGGAAAAGAATACGGACATCAGGCTGTCATCCTCTTAGAAAAAGCAATCATGGGTGAATTCCATGAAGTTAGCTTAATGCTAGAGCGAGCAAATAAAAACAGGCTGAAAAGGGAGAGTTTGGGCTTGGTGGGTAACATCGAGACAGACTTGGCCAATACACAAATCGTGGATATGAAAAAAGCCTGACAGGGGTAGGCATTGTCAGGCTTTTTATATTCATATACTGCAAGGTACAGAATATGAAATCGAATTTAGCACAAGAAATAGACAAAGAACAAGGAAAGTTAGTCAAATTTCCTAAAAAGGCAACAACTATGTCCGAAGATCTAGAACAAGGCTTCGTAATGTCTAGTCGTTTGTATAGAAAAGAGGTGTATCCATTTTTAAGCGATGCGGCGCGTAACGTCTATACCGAGTTAGAAAATCGTATTACCGGACATAACAAGAAATCTGATTTTGTCAGCTACTCACAATTGCAGGGTGGTGACTTACCAGGATCACGTAAATTGAGCTCCAAAACGGTCTCAAATGGCATTAAAGAACTTATCGAATTGGGTGTCATTTCGGTGATTGCATCAGGTAAACAAGGTGTGAAAAGTTACCAAATCCATGAGGTATCTTTGGTAGATCACTTTACTAGGGAAAGTGCTTTACCTAACCCTAGTCCTAAGGAAAGTACTTTACTAGGGAAAGCAGACCACTTTACTACGGAAAGTGAAACTACTTTACTAGGGAAAGACACAATAGATATTAATAGAGATTATAGAAATAAAGAGGAAGAAGCGCGCGCGAGTTTTCAACCATCGCCGTGTTCACTTTTGCAGTTCACCGAATACCACAACTCGGATTTTCAAAAACGAACTTTGAAAGAACTCACCACCGTGTATCCAGTTTCATCTGATTTCATGGCTCAGGCAAAATCGAGTTTTCCAAATCTAACCGAAGAACAAATTCAAACCGAACTCAAAAAACTGGGTCGTTGGTCTTTGACCGCAGATGCTCGTTCAGCGCAAAAGTGGATGACCACTTGGATGAACTGGCTAGACAAACTCGTCTTGCCAACAGGCGAAGCGAAACCAAAACACGCCACTCAAAAACCACAAGCACCGAAAACAAGACGCTTTGGCAAACTTGGCCAAACTCAAGACAACCCAATGCGAGATATTCAGGGAGAGGTAACTCATGTTTGATTTACAACAATTTCAATCCGCACTGCAGGTCAATTTCCCGATTGAAATCGCAGACCAAGTGCTTGCAAAGCTTGAGCTCTTGTACGGGGCAGAGTTCGACAAGAAGTTTGGCCATATCGAACCTGATGAACTTCGTGGCCAAGTTTGTGAAGCACTCGAGGGAATCACACCCAAGCAGCTGCGCCGTGGTCTTGAACGTATGCGATCGGAAGAGTTTTGCCCATCGTTGCCAAGATTTCGCAAGTGGTGTGTCGAGGATCTTACGTGGTGGACAGCTGATCAAGCTTGGGCAAAATCACTGAGTTTCCTTGCTGATCCCAAGCAACCGATTACCACTTTGGCCAAACGGACTTTGGATGAGGTGAAACATATCATCGAAGTGGAAGGGCAGGCAAAAGCGCGTTACGCGTTTCGGGATATCTACAACGACTACCTAAAGCGTGCACAGGAGCAAGATCGTGATCAGGTGATGTATGTGGTACCCAAGGTTAAAAAAATACCGTACAGCGCAAAAGAACAGCGTTCTGGGATGCCTTGTCCACCTGATCTACTGATGAAAATCCGTAGTGCGGCTAAACGTGTGTGAGGTGATGGCATGAATTTAATTCAAAAAGTCGGCGGCCAAGGTAACGCTGAAATCATTGTAAGCAGAGCATTTACAAGCTCAATCGGTGCGAACTGCTATTTGCCTGAGTGCAAGGCTTATGGACATTCATCCCCTGATTGCGGTCTTTTTTGGTACGACGAAGATGATCGTCAGTTTAAAAAATGCGATCCGACCACTGTTGTGATGTTGGTAGATTTGGAAAAAGAATTAAAACAGGTGGCGGTATGAGTGAGAAAGCTAAATTTGTGCAGCTGTGCTGTGATTTTTATAACAAGCATTCAGAAAGTGACAAGCAATGGTTTGCTCGAAATTATGAGCAGTGTGATGAACCCTATGAAAAAACAATCTGTGTATGCATAAATGGCAATTTCCATTATTTGTACTGCGCGCTCAACAGGCGGAGATTGAAGAACTATATCCCGAAAAACCTCAAGCAGCTTTGACTAACGATGATCTTGAAAAAATAGGTTTTTTTAAGCACTCAGCATTATTCACATTGGGTAATACGATGCGCTGTGATTTAGGGCGAGATCGTTATCTAAAAGCGATCTGCGTTGGTACACGTAATGAGATGGTGTTTCTTTGTGCTGATGAAGAAGAGACTTGTTCTGATTTAATTTGTGTTCACAATTTTGACTACGATGGTCTGCTCACAATTAAACGTATCAAATCACTTATTGATTGGTTTGGTGGTGAAGTATGAGCTCTTTCATCCAGCACGGCGAAGTTTTTACCCGAGTTTTAAAGTTGGCCATACAAAAAACCGGACGTTTGGCAGTGGCAGATATTGAACCCATGTTTAAAACCAAACGTGATGCTCAGCGTTGTTTATACCGCTTAGCAGTTCATGGCTATCTGATTGGTGATCGCTGTGCGCCCCAAGGATTTAAGCCTACAAACAAGGCGAAACAGCTGTTTGAGGTGAAACATGACACCACATGACGCGCAGTATCAGGAAGAGGATGGCACTTGGTGGAAAAATGAGGGCGGTCAATGGTATTACTGGTATTCCTTCGATTGGGCACCGTATGTTGGACCGGTAAATAAGAATTTTGAAATGCGGTTTAGGTGGATGGCCAATGACTAACAGAATGTCGGTGGCAGAATACAAGAAACTATGCCGCAAGCTCACCAAGACCAAGCCACGTACTCAAGCAGCAAAACCTACAAGGAAAAAACACGAAAGCGCAGAGGGAATCTTGGCCATGCAGTTGCAGGCGCTTAATGTGCCGTTTGAACGAGAGTTTAGATTTCATAGTACACGGCGTTGGAGAGCTGATTTTCACATCGTAGGACGGCAGCTGCTGATTGAGGTTGAAGGTGGTGTATGGAGTGAGGGTAGACATACACGCGGTAAGGGATACATGGGTGATATGGAAAAGTACAACGAGGCAACCGCATTGGGGTACCAGATCATTCGCTTTGAAACGAGTCAGGTTAAATCTGGGTATGCGTTTCGTTGGATAGAGAAATTTTTAGGTTTAAGCCAGGATAAATCATTATGAATGCAGCAGTACAACAGCAACATATTTTACAAGCAGTAAATTGGTCACGTTTTAATTTAGAGGAATGGCTGTATCAGTTTGGGGCATGGATGAATAGCGTATCAGGTACGTGTGGCCGTAGTGTAAATCCAATTGCAGTTGCTATGGATCAGGCTGTGGTGAAGCGTAAGCAGCAGAAGAAGCTGACTGAAGCTGAGAAGAGTCAAATTATTGCGAACTACTTTACCAGTGAAGATAAACCAAAACGTAATCGCTCGAGCATTGTTTGCCAAATTGATGATAACGAAGCTCGCGCCGTGCAGAAGCTCATTTTGGATGTACAGGGCCAGTCGGAAATTTTGGACGATTGGATAGATGCGGTGATTAGTCGTTATTTTTATGGCAACTCATGGTCGCAGATGGTGACTGAGAATCGCAGCCAAAATGATGCACGTTCAGATGTGAAGTGTGGTTTGGCTGCATTGCATAGTCGGTATGGTTTTATTGAATATTAGCAAAAAAAAATCTAAAGAATTGTAAACGAAAAAAAGCGCCGACTTCGAAAAGTCAGCGCATATTAAAAATAAAAATTATGTGCCGATACTATCATTTAATTTGTAAATGATAAGTATGGGTATTGTTTATTTTTTGTTTTTGTTCAATGTGTTTCTTGATTGTAACTCATTAAAAATAAATGTATTTTTTAAAAAATTTTTGAGTCAATCCTATGAGTGTCGATCAATTAAAGAACTTATCAGAGAATAATTCTGTATCCATTATAAAACCTTGGCTTAAAGACTTATCAGAGTTGGATGGTAAGTGCTGTTATATCTCTAAGGTTTCCACGTTAAGAGCCGAATTGGTGATGATGCTGAATTTAAGTGATCGGGATCATGCAGAAATATTGGAGATCTTTGATAAAAATCTATGGATAAATGATGGTCGAATTTATGAGATAAAATCTGCAGTTTTAAAGGAGCTACAAGAAAAGATTGCTCGATTTACATATGGTCAATCGACTCTAGATCCTCAGATATTTAATTCTAAAGATGAAGTATTGAAGTTCACACTAAATCAATCAACACTTTTAGCATTAGGTATAATGTGTGTCATTATTTCTCGAGTGATAGCTAAAAGTTTTGCGAATATTTATTATGTAGATGTGATTCTAATATTAATTTACATTTTCAGTATATTTGCTATTTTACCTTTTATTGATAAAGGAACAAAAAAATTATCAATCGTTGGGATGGTTGTATTTGCTGTCATTGGGTTGGTGGTTTTTGTAGTTTTTTATCCAAAAGCACAGAATATTAAAGAATACTTAAGCTGGAATGATTCGATAGCATTGTCGATCCTGATAATTTTTAACTTTGGTCTAATTTGCTGTTATTTATTTTCCAGTCTTTATAGTATGAATATTTTTTCGACTAATCATTCAAAGACGCCTAAGTGGTTGTTTATGATTTTAGTTTTAATGATTTATGCGCTATTGATAGGTGTCTTCATGCAAGTATTCTCAACAATAGATATTAGCTTTAAAAAGTAAAATTATAATTGTCACTGAAAGTATTTGCTGATTGACCTTGTACAAGGGATATGGCATATTTCAGCTATAGTGCACGAAGTATGTAAGTTGCACAGTAAGAAGCTCACCAAACGGTGGGCTTTTTTTAATGCTGGTAGTATGATTCTTAGCTATTAAATTCAATTACCTTCGATCATAAGAAAATAACAATGTTTAAAGGAAACTACCCAATAATCATTTTAATTGCTGTTGTTGCTGGGGGAATTTACTACTCCATAAACAGCGGTAACTCTTTAATTGTCCGCAAGCCCCTTATGCTTGATTCAAAGTGTTACGGTATTGATGTTCCAAAGTCAGTAAAAGTTGGCGATATGGCTAACTTTTGCTCATGCATTAAAGCGGGTAGTCATGTAAGTAGAGAAGCTAACTATAACTATTGTTTAAATCGATTTAACAAATAATTTGTGTTTTAAGAATTTAGGTTGGTTTACCAGCCTATGCCGAGAAATGGCCTTGAAAGCAATATCGGGGCTCCATGGCGGGGTTTTTCTTTTCTGGTTGGTGGTACCCATGACAGACAAAGTACAAGCCAAACAAGATTTAGAATTTTGCAGTGCTGAGCTGTCTAAGTATCAGAATCTCAGCCGTTCAGGATTGACACGAAATGAGCTGCTGGCAATTGACGGCATCATGATTAAGCTGAAAGAGCGTATTAAGAATTTGCGTATGGCGTTATATACATGATTAAGAAAAATATAACTCTGGGGTTATTGTTTTAATATAACTCTAGGGTTATAATTGCTCCATAATGTTAATATGGGGGGTTGAATGAAAAGTCTGGATTTAATCAAGATGATTGAAGCAGACGGTTGGTATCAAGTTAGATGTAAGGGTGATCATCATCATTTCAAACATCCTACTAAGAAGGGGTTGGTTACGATTCCTCATCCTAAAAAGGATTTACCACCTGGCACTGTGAATAGCATTCTGAAGCAAGCGGGTCTCAAGTGACCCGCCGCAATTCCAGATAAATTTAACCTTTTTTGGAGTGGGCAAATGTTATATCCAATCGCAGTAGAGAGAGGCTCGGATAATGAAGCCTTCGGTGTGATTGTCCCTGATATTCAAGGGTGTTTCTCTGCAGGGGATACTTTTGAAGAAGCACTTGAAAATGTTAAAGAGGCAATCGCTGGACATTTAGAGATCCTAGCTGAAGATGGTGAAGATATTCCTTTAGCATCGGAAGCAGCTAAGTTCTTCGATAGTGAAGAATATAAAGGCATGGTTTGGGCGGTCGTTGATGTCGATGTAAGTCGCTATCTAGGTAAAGCTGAAAAAGTAAATGTCACTTTACCAAGCCGCTTAATTCATTTAATTGACGATCGAGTGAAGAAAGATGCACGTTTTAAATCACGCTCAGCATTTTTGGCTGCGAGTGCAGAGAGAATGCTTCATGCTTAACTGGTATTGAAATAAGAACCCGCCTAGTGCGGGTTTTCTAATGGGTGAAATTTATGAATGAAGTCGAGCAAGCCATACCAGTTCGACCATACCCACCACAAGAAATGTTCGAATTGGATGGACCTGATTTTGTGCCTTGCCCTGAATTATGGAATTGGATTAAACAGACCTTTTTAGATCCTGATAGCCCGCTATTTAACGAAGATCATAAACATTTAATAGATTATCAATATCCAAAAATCGCCGTGATGTGGGCTGCAGGTGGCTTTGAACAAAAAGGTCGTATGGTGATTGGTCAAGCTGAAAAAGTCATGATCAATGTCGGTGGATGGAAAAAGCGCAGACAGGAAGTTCAGTACGAACAGTGGTTTGGAACTCAGCCTGAATATCTAATCACATTAGATGCCTATTACTGCTCACAAGCCAATGATGTTGATTTTTGCGCTTTGATCGAACATGAGTTGTATCACATTGCCCAAGAAAAGGATGAATGGGGTACACCAAAATTCAGTCAATCTACAGGCTTACCTAAGCTCAAAATTCATGGTCATGATGTCGAAGAATTTATTGGTGTTGTCCGTCGTTATGGTGCCAGTGAGGATGTTAAAAAAATGGTTGAAGCTGCAAATCAACGTCCTGAAGTGGCAAAGTCTGATATCTATCATGCTTGCGGAACTTGTTATTTAAGAGTGGTTTAAATATTTTTTTGCCATTCTTCCTTGTTGTACCTTGTGGGAATGGTAGAAATGGCACGTATTAATAAAAAGGTGAAAATCTTCATCGTCAAAATGCTTGCTGAGTTTGAAACCACAACCGACACAGCTAAAGCGGTCAAAGATATTTTTAATGTAGATGTTAGTCAGCAGCAGTGTGAATGCTACGACCCAACTAAGAAGATGGGCCATGATTTAAGCCAAGAACTTAAAGACCTATTTTATAAATACCGCCGTGCTGCCAATGACGAAATTGAAGCGATCCCAATTGCGAATAAACGCTATCGACTGCAGAAGCTACAAAGCTTAGTTGATAAATTTGGCGATAACCCAGTCTTTACACCTAAGTTTCTTGAGCAGGCAGCTAAAGAAGTTGGGAATCAATACACCAACAAGCAAGAAATTACTGGCAAGGACGGTGGCCCATTACAGAGTGAGAGTGTCACTTATGTGACTGCCACAGATGAACAAGTAAGGCAGGCAATGAATGAACTCGAGAGTGAATACTGACCCTGTAAAAATTAAAGCAAAACGTGTTAAGTGTGAGGATGAGCATCTATTTTTTACACGTGCTTTCTTTAAGCCGCGTATGGGTTTTAAGTTCTCAGTTAATTGGCATCATGCTTATATCGCTTGGGCGATTGATGAAGTCATTGCTGGGCGTATTAAAAACCTAGTTATCAATGTTCCACCGGGTTCGGGTAAAACTGAGCTGCTGACCAACTTGATTGCACGCGGTATTGCTAAAAACCCACGTTCACGCTTCTTGTACTTATCATTCTCGCAATCCTTGGTTGAAGATGTGTCTGCTACAGCACGAAATATTGTGAAGTCTGAGGATTTTCAGCAGTTATGGTCTGTGAAGATTTCAACCAGTACCGATGCTAAATCGAGCTGGAAAACCACTGTAGATGGTTACGATGCAGGGCATGTTTACTCTGCGTCTATGGGTGGTCAGGTCACGGGTCGCCGTGCAGGTACTTTGGCTGATGCTGGATTTACTGGTGCAATTACACTTGACGACCCATTAAAGCCCGAAGATGCTTTTAGCTCCACAGCACGTAAGAAAGCCAATCGTAAGATTCTAAACACGGTCAACTCACGTAAAGCACGTTCTGATACACCGATTATCTTAATTATGCAGCGATTGCATGTTGAAGACCCGACTAACTTTGTGATGACGGGTAACGTACCGGGCGAATGGACACAAATTGTGGTCCCTGCGTTGATTGATGATGATTACATTGCCACGCTGCCTGAGCATATTCAGAAGCTTGTACCTCGTGACGTTGAGCGTGATGCCAAAGGCCGTCAAAGTTATTGGCCCTTAAAAGAGTCGCTTCAATCATTGTTGCAGCTCGAGCAAGGTGGTCAAGATAAAGATGGGGCAACCGTATCGCGTTACACATTCAGTAGTCAGTACCAACAGCAGCCGAAAAAACTTGGCGGCGACTTGGTGAAATCTGAATGGTTTGGGCGTTATCACGAATTACCTGAAATGCAGTGGCGTGCGGTATTTGCCGACACGGCGCAAAAAACCAAAGAGCACAACGACTGGTCAGTGTTTATCTTGGTGGGTTTTGGTGTTGATCAAAAGCTCTACATCATTGATATTTTGCGTGGTAAATGGGAAGCGCCTGAGTTAAATCGTCAAGCCAAGGCATTTTTGAATAAGCATAAGGCTTACGATTGGCGATCTAAACCAATTCGTTACTTAAAAGTGGAGGATAAGGCATCTGGTACACAGTTAATTCAAACACTCGCAAGTGAAACCGAGATACCTGTACTGCCAATTCAGCGCAATATCGACAAATTAACACGTTGGATGGATGTCACCCCACATATTGAAAACAACTACGAGCAGCAGCCCGACAATCGCTTTGTCATGGTTCCTGTGAGTGCGCCGTGGTTACAACCATTCTTTGATGAAATTGAGGGATTAACTGCGGATATGACACACGACCATGATGACCAATTCGACCCACTTGCTGATGCGGTTGCTGAAGCAAAAATCATGATGAACTACAGTCCACCAGCTTCATAGGTTTTGATATGGCTAAAAAAGGTAAAGGCAAGAATCAAGCGCCTGTATCGGGTGGTTTTAGCTTCCATGAAGCTGAAAGCGCCTTAATTAAATACTTAACACAGATGTCCGATGGTGATGAAGTCTTGCGTAAAGCAGGGATTACTCGTCATCGACTCAGTGTAATGATGTATGACGATGAGATTTATCAATGTATTGAAAAGCGTCAAGATCGACTTGAATCAGCGCCGTGGCGTTTAGAAGCAACCTATCCTGATCGACCTGAAACCTTGATCTTGCAGGCCCATTTAAAAGAATGGTGGTCTGAGATTGTGTTAGGTGCTCAAAATGCACGTTGGTATGGTTATTCGGTCTTAGAGGCGGTTTACAACGAGGCTGATAAACCATTGCTGCATATTGATGGGGATACCATCACGCCATTTAACGGCTTTAGTTGGATTGGTGTGAAGCCAATGCAGTGGTATCGACCGCAAAGCGATGGGCGTTTAAAGCTCTTAGCTAATCACAATGCATCAAAGCGAGATATGCTTGCTGATCAACAGTACAAACACTTTTTAACACGCTGCAAATCATCGTATGAAAATCCACTGGGTGAAGCGCTATTGAGTCGTTTGTATTGGGTGTGGTTCTTTAAAACATCAGGCTTTAAGTTTTGGGCTAAGTTTGTTGAAAAGTTTGGTATGCCGATGTTAATTGGTAAATCAGCAACGGGACAAAATGAAGCCATGCGTGATGCTTTGTTGCGTGCACACTCAAGCGCTGTTATTGCAATTCAGTCATCAGATAGTGTTGAGGTAAATGCATCGGGCACTAATGGTAATGCATCACAGACGTTTGAGGATTTTGATAAAAACCTAGAACGCCGTGTTCAAAAGGTCGTTTTAGGGCAAACACTCACCAGTGGTACAGATGGTGCGGGTAGTCGGGCTTTGGGTGATGTGCATCTTGAGGTGCAAAACGATAAGTTTAAAGCTGATGTGCGCATGATCTTGCCAACAATCCAAGCTATTGTGAATGCTCTATGTGATGTGAATGGTTGGCAGCGTCACACAATTATTATTGGTGAAGAAAAATCACTTGAAATGCCGAAAGCTGAGCGTGATGCAAAGCTTAAACAAGCAGGTGCTGAGTTTTCTAATCAGTATTTTCAGCGTGAATATGGTTTAACTGATGGTGATTTAAAAGAACCTCAGGTTTTGGGTACCACACAATTCACGGCGCTACCGCAGCAAGCCTTTCGCTTTTCAGCTAAGCCCAACAAAGTGGATAAAGACCAAGCCGAAATTGACGAACTGGCAGACAGTCAAAGCTTTAAGTTGCTGGATAATCAGCAGATGAAAGAATTGATTTTTAAGTCTGAGAGTCCTGAAGAATTAGCGAATAATTTAATGCACATGATTCCAAATGCAACAAAGCAGCAATTTAATGCGCAGTTAGATGAAGCGTTATATGCAGCTAGTGTATTTGGTGTGATTGCAAGTAGTGGTGGTTAGAGATGCAACCCGTCACCTTTCTTGAAGCGCTACAGTATGTGCATGATCGTAAGATTTTATTGCCTGATGACTTCTATGCGCTTGATCTAAAAACACGGCAGATGGCGACGACAGTGAGCTTTCTATCGAGCTTAGAGCAGATCGAGAGTGTGATTCAGTCGGTCAATAAAACCATGGCCAACGGCGGTACGTTCAAAGACTTTAAAGATTTAGTTGCTGAGCGCAATATCATCTTGCCTGAGCATTATCTTGATAATGTCTTTCGTACCAATATTCAAAATGCTTATGGCTTTGGGCGTTGGCAACAACAGCAGCGCAATAAAGATAAACGTGGCTATTTGATGTATAGCGCAATCAACGACAGTCGGGTGCGTCCAGATCATTTGAAGCTAGACCGCATTGTACTGCCGATTGATCATCCGTTTTGGCTTACACATTACCCGCCATTAGCGTTCCGCTGTCGCTGTGTTGTACGTGCACTGACAGAGAAACAGGCGCTTAAATACGGTATTACACCGGATGACCAATTACCTGATGTAGCTGCCAACCTGAATTGGAGTTCACATCCTCTGCAATTTGGTGAGTTTGAAGCCTTGGTCGATCAAAAGATCAATGAATCAGTTTTAGATAAAGCCTATTTGCTTGAGCAAAAAGAGCTGATTCGTGCCGAATGGACTGCATCAAGCAAGCTGACAAGCCTATTAGCGCCGATGAATGAGCAAAGCCGTGATCTATTCCAAACCGTATTTGATACCGTGATTCCATTGGATCCAAAGATTAAACCAAGTGCGATCAAAACGTTCATTGATTATGTGCAAGGCAATGACACGGCGTTGACCAATTATTTAAACGCTCAAACAAGCGGATTGGCTGATGATGTACTGAAGCGTTGGCTCATAGATGATATGGCAGCTATTCAAGCTGTAGCAGCCACAACAACGCAAACAGTGGTGTCATCTGTGCCACTGACTGCGGTAGTGGGCTTAAGTGTAGGCTCAACGATGGACCTTACAGCGCCGTGGCTCTTACATGGTGCAGATGGAGTACAGATCATCATTGAAAATGCCAAGGGCTTGGGGATTGATTTAGCGCTACTGAATGCAGGCGATGGGGTTTTACTTCCTATCGGCCTGCGTTTTGAAGTGATCTCGATTGATACGCTAGATGAGCAATTAACTTACACATTAAGAGCACTGGTGAACTAATGGCAACAAAAATTACTTTAACAAGCGACCCACAGCTATTGTCCGATGGCACAAAGCAAGTGCATGTGACTGTAGAGCAAGGGTCAGTCTTTCATTACGCCGTGAGTGATACCAAGCCAAGCACGGCGACATCACCCACGGAAATTCCGCACACTTGTAATGAAAAAGTGATGAACATTGAAGTGGGCTTCAAGGTGTGGGCGTGGGCATCGCATGGCTTTGATGTTGTATTGGCGTGTTCATCATCCACTTAACATACATTTTCTTTTTATGCCGTCCTTATTAGGGCGGTTTTTTTATGCGAGTAAAGCATGGCAGATCAACAAGAAGAACGTTACAAGTTTCTCTTTAATGCCTCATCTGTAGATATTCCCCAATCAGAAGAAGGTAAGAAACGGACGTTTAAAGGGCAGGCATATGGCGGTGGCCGTGTAGATGGGCACTGGTATTGGGGGCGTGAGGGCGTAGTGTTTGATCTTGAGGGGATTGAGATTCAAACGCCTACACCGTTGCTTGGTGAGCACTTTAGTTCATCGCGTATTGGTGTAGTAAAGACGGTAAACACAACCAATGGCATCACGGTTGAGGGGAATTTTCTAAGCAACACACAAGCTAAAGAGTTTGTGCAAGATGCTGATGACGGCTTTCCATTCCAGATGTCAATGTTTATTGATCCGGGTTCCGTTGAAAACGTATCACAGGGTCAAAAAGTCACGGTGAATGGTCAGGTCTTTGAGGGCCCAATCGCTATTTTCCGCAATAACCGCATTCGTGAATTTACGATTTGCTCTACTGGTGCAGATCGCAACACAAGCATTCAGGCTTTCTCAGCCAAAAATCAAAATCAAACAGAGGACATAGACGTGACCGAACTCGAACAAACGAAACAAGCTCTAAAACAAGCCGAGCAAGATCGTGATGCAGCACGTAATGAGCTGCAACAATTTAAAGCAAGCAAACGTACTGAAGATATTGAAGCCTTGGCTGCTGATTTAAAAACGCAATTTAGTGCTGAAGATAAAACCATGTATCAGAACATGGATGATGCCACTTTTGCTTTCACTGCAAAAAATATGCGTCAGTTCTCAAGCAAACCATCTGAGCCACAAAAACAAGGTCTACCAAGCTACTTAACACAACATCAAGCAGGCGGTGATCAGGGGCAGCAGCAGTTTAATGGTGGCGGCCAAGATCAACATCGTTTTGCAGCAGGCATTCAAAAACTTCAAGAAATGAATAAGGCGGGTAAATAATGACGAAATTCGCAAACACCACACGCACCCACCAAGATTTGAGTCTTGATATTGGCAAAGAACGCACAGCAACCGCATTGGTAACAACGGCCACGGCGTACAAAAAAGGTGATTTGCTCACCCTGTCGGATGCAAATGTTTTAACTCACGCCGTGGATGAAAAAACATGGGATGTGATTTGTAAAACCGATATTACAGCAGCAGAGGCCACAGCAATGGCAACAGCTGGTGTTGAAACGCCAGTGTTTTATGCGGGCATGTTTAATGTTGCGGCAGTCTCATTAAATGGCACCAAATTAGCAGAAAGCAAATATGCAGCGGCACGCGCCAAAGCAACTAAAAACCGTATTGAATTAGCAAAGGTGTAAGACATGCCACAGACTTTTACGATTAATAATACATCCCTCGAATTACTTGATGTAAGCGAAATGGTGTTGGTGCACGAAGCGCACAAGCCACTTGATCTTTGGTTACTCAACAAGTTTTTCCCCAACTTGCGTGGTTTTGCGCGTGACGAAGTGCCGATTGCTGAATTAAGTGCGGAAATCGATGTAGCGCCATTGGTTTACTACACTGAAGCAGGTGTTCCGTTTGACCCAAAAACTGCAACCAAAGTTGATTTTGTTCAGCCTGCGTATTTAAAACCTAAAAACATGGTGACACCAAGCAACTCGTTTGATTTGGCCTTGGTGAATAAATTGCGCACGGTGGGTATTTTGGCAACAGGTGCGCAAGCATTATCTGATGCTGAAAAGCTGATTTTAGGTCAGGTTGAAACAATTAAGCGCAACCGTGACTCAATTGATAACCGCAAAGTGCTAATGGCTGCTGAGTACATTACGACTGGCCAGATGGTTCTTGAGTCTAAAAAGTACAAGCGCAACATTGTGTCTTTTGGTCGTGATCCATCAATGAGCTACAACCCAACCGTAGCATGGGATCAGTCAGGTGCTAAACCATACCAAGACATTAAAACCATGGCGCAGCGTTTGGTTGATGGTGGTGCGGGTGCTGCTAAGGTTTTACTCACATCATCTAAGAATTGGGGTTATTTAAAAGATGATCCTGAATTTCAGGCTGACTATGTAAAACCGAACGAAGGGATTAATATTCCATTTGCTCAAACAATGGGTATTAGTGAAAGCGCCGTGTATCGCGGTTCATTCGATAACATTGAAGTGTGGACCTATGATGCTACTTATGTACAAGGTGGTCAGCGTAAACGTTACATTCCATCAGGTTATGTGGGTTTAATCGCTGACATCAGTGGTTTTATTGCACAGTGCCAAGTGAAACACATGGAAGCAGCAGGTCAGCCGCTTGAATACTTCGATGTTCAATGGCAAGAAAAAGACCCATCGGGCATTTTTGTTTTAACTGAGTCTGCACCATTACCAGTGCCAAGCAATAAAAACGGTATCTGCAGCGGCACGGCGTTTAGCGCATAAGGGGGTTAAATGACAAAGGTTTATATTGCAGTTGGTAGTGTGGGTCACTTCTTACCGGGTGATGAAATTAAGGGCTTGGATGTAGATCGCATTCAAGCCCTTTTAGCATCTGGAGCAATTAAAGAGCAATTACCTGAAGAAGCACCTGCACCTGATCCAAAAATTGCTGCACTTGAAAAACAAGTGACCGATTGGAAAGCCAAAGCTGAAGCTGCTGAAAAAGAAGTGACTGAGCTTAAAGCAGAAGTGGCAGCACTGAAGAAAGCGGCTGCTGCTGAGAAAAAGGCGGCAACCACCAAAGAACCTGAAAAATAAGGTAGATCATGTACGCAACCGAAGTTGATCTAATTGAGCGCTTTGGTGTTAACGCCGTGGAAAACCTAAAGTTAATGCACGAAAACCCGGACAAGGCGGTGCAAGTCGCCTTATCTGACGCAGCGGAAGAAATTAACGGCTACATTGGTCGTCGTTATGCTCTGCCAGTGCAAAACGTGCCGTCTAACTTAAAGCGTATTGCGTGTGATATCGCACGCTATCGCCTTTACTTTGAGCAACCGACTGAGCATGTAGAAAACCTTTATAACCAAGCCATTAGCTTTTTAAAGCGTGTGCAAGACAATAAAGCGGATCTGCAAATCATGGATGCTCAAAGCAATGAAGTTGTGAATGATGACTTGAAAGGCCGACCATCCGTTGCACCAGTAGGCACAACATACCGCGATGGTATTTTTGGTGATAACACACTGGATAAGATGCCAACGCCGTGGAGCTAAACCATGCTTGCAATGAATATTAAGTTTGATGATGACTCACCGATCACGGCGCTACTGCATCGTTTAGCGCAGTTTGACCAATCCAAACTGTATGACGAAATGGGTGCAGGTCTTGTAGATAGTGTACATAACCGCTTTGTCACGGGTACTGATGTTGATGGTAATCCATGGAAAATGTCGTGGCGTGCACAACTGCAAAACGGTCAAACACTGCGTGATACAGGGCGTTTAATGAACTCCTATACACACAATGTTTTGCCCAATGGTGTGGAGGTGGGTACTGATGTTGAGTATGCCGCACCGCTTCACTATGGTGCTGAGATTGTGCCAAAAACAGCAGGTTATCTGCTTTTTAATGTTGCAGGTCAATATCGCAAAGTTAAGCAAGTCACATTGCCACCACGCACGCAGCTTGGTGTAAATGCGGACGATGAAACAATGCTGCTTGATGTAGTACAGGGGTTTATGAATGACATTCTTCGCGGTACGTAAACAGATTGCTGATGAATTAGAGCGATTTGTAAAAGATGGTAGTGTCAAAAAAGTGTACACGCCAAACAACTCGCTTCAAGTCACTGAGAGTCAGCAAGTCACACCATCATTGCATGTCAATTATGCAGGGGTTGGTGATGTTGAGTCTCGTGCATCAGGCAAAGTGAATGCTTTAACCAAGCGTTACGCCGTGTCTATAGCGTGTCGAAATGAAGCATCACAGCGTGATAATGGCTTGGCGCTTGATGACCAATTGGGTGAGTTGACCAACAAGGTCATCAAGGTTTTGGGTGGCTTCTATCCTGAAGATGCACTTGAACCTTTACGACTTTTAGTAAATCTACGTGAAAGCTACAGTCTGGGTGGTTTTGCGTATATGACCCTTATTTTTGAAGTTAAAGAATTAGTTCGATAGGAAAATTATGCAATACAAAGCATTGAAACACGTTGGGCGCTTTAAGCCGGGGGATATTGTCGGTGGTATCTCTGACACAAAACTTGCCGAATTGGAGCAAAACGGCGTTATTGCCAAAGTTCCTGAAGTAAAGAAAAAAGCTCAAACTGAGCCAAAACAGGATGAAAAATAATGTCACAAAACTATATTTATCTGCACGGCAAAGTGCATTTGGCCAAGATTGTAAATGGCGTACCAGGTGAACTACGTTTAATTGGTAACGTGCCCAATTTGGCTTTGGCTATTTCTGCTGAAACCATTGAGCATAAAGAATCAATGACAGGCACAGGCTCTACAGACTTCACTATGACTGATACCACAGGGGTTGAGTTTAGTGGTGAGCTGGAAGAAGCATCAGTCGATAACATTGAATACATCCTATCGGGTACACAGCATGCTATCGCAAGCGAAGCGGTAACAGGTAAAAACTTAGGTACAGTTACAGCAGGCAAAAAGATTCGTCTTGGTGGTTACAATGTGACTGATGTGGTCTTAACCGCAGGCTCTACACCGATTGATGCATCTAAATATGTATTAGATGCTGCATTTGGTACAGTGACATTTAAAGAAGCGATTGCTGAGCCTGTAACTGCATCATTTAGCACAGGGGAAGCTACAGCGGTATCCATTGCAGACAACTTTAATGATGAATTTGAGTTGTACTTTGAGGGTATTAACCGTGCCAACAAGGAAAAATGGGTGGTTACACTGCATCGTACCAAAAAGACCCCTGAGTCTGAATTCCCATTGATTCACAGTGAATTGGGTAGCTACAGTATTTCAGGTCAATGCTTGGCAGATTTAAGTAAGCAAGATGACCCAGAGCTTGGGTTATACGGCAACATTGTCAAAATCCCAAATCAAGTGTAATCCAATATAGGCACAAAGAATCATGGCGCATTGCGTCTTTTTTTGTGCCTATTTTTTATGAGACCCTATCATGAATGATTTTTTCCTTGCTCTTGGTCGATCAATCTACGTTAATTTATTTGGCATAGAAGCCTTAGAAATTCGACAAATTACAGTCGAAAAATTAGAAGATTGGCTGATTGTGGCACAACCGATTAAAGAATTTTTAAGCAATAAAGATTATTCAGATGCGGTTTTAACTGAGCTATTTTTAACGCATGGGCCTTATGTAATTGCGATGTGTGCCTTGGTGACGCATTTAAATCAAGATGAACTCATTAAGCTTGCCAAAGATCAGCCTGAGTTTATTCGACTTATGCGCCATGTTTTAACCGTTAATCAGGCCTACTTTAAAGAAAAAGAGCCTAAACGCCGTGGCTTAAAAGATTCAGTAAAAGAATCCACATGGTTTGATTCATTTCAAGCATTGATTCGCCATGGTCATACGCATTCTGAAATCTTAAAACTGTCGTATGGTGCATTTTTAGCGTACTTAAAGGCAGCAAATAAAGCTTACCGCCGTGAATTGGCAAGCCGCTTAAATGTGTCGAGATTGGCACACCATGGTGATGCTAAAGCTATAAAAACCTTTGTAAATGATTTAAGAGCACATAATTAAAGAGCACCCTAGGGTGCTTTTTTAACACCTAAAGAAAAACCCCAAGACTGCAATCTCGGGGTTTTTTGTTTCCAGAACCTTAATGAAAGGATCAGAAAAATTATCGTATGAATGATTTTATCACAAACTTAAATGGGTTGTTGAAAATGACAGCAGATATTTCCATTTGGCGATTAGCGTTTTTGTTACTAGCTGTGATTGTTTGCATATTGGCTTGGCAATCACCACATTTTTTTAAAGCCTATCTTGAATATAAAAAACATAAAGGTGGTCAGAATGAATGACCTAAAGCTTGGTAATCACGTTAAGAGTTTCTGGAAGGTAACAGGAGTTTTCTTGTTATCAATATTGCTGTGGCAATTTTCCAATATTATTAATGCCTTCGCTAAGCTTATTGAAGTATTGAAATAAGTTTACTCCAAACAAGGTTGTTTTTTTTAATATAACAAAGGGAAGACTATGATTGAGAAATATGGCAGATGACTCTTGCATTCCTAATATTGTTCGCCGTGCCAATTCTGTTTTGGAAATTACCAGAGTAATTATTGCAATCAAAACTTAAACAGGTTGTTGAAAATGACAGTAGATATTTGGCTATGAGATAAATATTTAATGGAGTTACAAAAAATGCAAGCATGGCGATTTATAGCAATTTTACTAACCATCATTATTTGTACCTATATCTGGAAAATGTAAACCAATCATCAGGCGTTAGTTTTTTATTTCCTATGCCACTGTTAATATGATTAAAAATTAACAGGGGATAGGGGTGGAAAGAGAAAAACATAAGCAATGGTTTAACGAATCTTTTTCACTGGATGAGTTGGAGGTGTTGCGTAGTATAGGGGTGGTTTGTGAAGCTGATCATCGTTTCTTTAAATTGGAGATTTTGACTATTTTTGGTTATCTAACAAATCAAAAATTAAAAAATTATCCACACTTATATCAAAAAATTATAGATAGATACATTGATATTAACCCCCCTTTTATTCGTGCGCAAATTGATCGAAATTTAATAGAAAATGATAAATATTATGCAGCTTGGTTTTTTAATAGGGTTGTATTTTTTGAAAATTACAAGCAGGGCAAAGAAAGACTAAAAAATACAAGGCTTAAGCTTTTATGGGAACCTTTATTGGATAATCACACCCCACTTAATTGTTATGACTTTAAAAACAAGATATTTGATTTTGGTGAGGTATTTTTAGAGCAAGCTATAATTCACTGGGAAAAACCAAACAAAGGTTGTAGATGCTCTTTAAGAGTTGTGCGCGAGTCGGTAATTGAAAGTAAAATAGAGTTGAAGCAATACCAAATATGGAACACATAAAACCTCTTGTTATTTAAGTGTTAGTATATGTTGAAAATGAATAGGAGGGTGTTATGAAATATTTAGTATTTTTAACTTTACTTTTTACTGCAGCAGCTAATGCAACCATTTACGAGTGTAATATTAATGGTTCAAAAACTTTTCAATCCAAGCCATGCCCAGGTAGTAAAGAATTAAGACAACAAGTTGAACAATCAAAAGCACAACAAGTACACCGTGAACAAGCTAAAGCCAACTATGAGGCACAAGAAGCAAAGCGTATAAAACCAAGAGTTGGTATGACAATGCGTGAGGTTGAGCAATCAACATGGGGGTATCCAAGTAAAACCAACAAAACCACTACTACAAATAATGTGTTTGAGCAGTGGGTATACCGAGATAGTCGCAGTACACGCTATCTGCACTTTACAAATGGCAAGCTAACAAGCATTAGTGAATAATCTTTAAGATACGTAATACACCCCACCAAATTGGTGGGTTTTTTATTGGGAAAAAAGAATATGGCAGGCAAAGATTTAAAGTTTAAATTGGTATTGGAAGCTGACAGCAAGACCTTTATTGCTAATATCAAACAATCTGAAAATGCAGCTAAACAAGCGCTAAATGCGATTAAATCGGGTGCTGCTTCTTTTTCTACAGAATCAAACAAGGCTGCTCAATCTGCATCATCACTTGGTGAGCAAGCCAAAGTTACAGCTAACCATGTGAGCGTACTCGAACAAAGTGTTAGTGAAGCAAATAACGAACTTCAACAAACAAAGAGCGCAGCAACTCAAGCTCTTGGCGGCATTAATGGCTTAAAAACAGGATTCACGGCGCTTGCAGGTGTATTAGCATCGCTTGGTGTAGGCTTAGGTGTAAGTGAGCTTGTCAAAGCTGCTGACTCATACACCAATTTAAGTGCCCAAATCACTATTGCCACTCAAAAAGGCGGTGACTTTGAATCTGCTATGGCAGGCGTGCATCAAGTGGCTTTGGCGACAAATAGCACCTTAGATGCCACAGCATCACTATTTACACGTATGGCCGCCGTGGGTAAAGAGGTGGGCTACTCGCAAGAGCAAGCCTTAAAACTCACCCAAACAATCACCCAAGCTATTCAAGTGGGTGGTGGATCTGCTGAGGCAGCGGAAGGCGCTGTAATTCAGTTTATTCAAGCTATGCAGCAATCCGTTCTACGCGGCGAAGAATTCAACTCAATCATGGAAGGTGGTATTGGTCTTGCTGATGCCTTGGCGCGTGGTTTAGGTGTCACCACTGGCGAATTGCGCAAGATGGCCGAAAATGGCGAGTTATCGTCTGAGCGTGTCGTTAAAGCTTTAAGTAGCCAGGCTGAGTCAGTTCAAGAGCTTTACAATCAATTCCCAACTACCATTGGCAACGCCTTACAGCGCATTGCAACACAATGGCAAATCCTCATCGGTGAAATGGATCAAGCCAATGGTGCATCGGCAACCGTAGCACAATGGTTGGTCACACTTGCTGATAGTATGAGTGTAGTAGAAGAGCTACTCGCTGATATTGGTCAAGGTGTTATGTGGGTATCTGACCAATTTCAAAAGATTGATGTTGCAACAATCGAAGCACTAAAAGTTGCATTATATACATCATATGAAGCAATTAAGTCGTTAGTTGAGTCATTGGGGTCTATTTTTGGATCAGTCACTACTGTATTAAATACCGCACTTTCTGCAATTTTTGATTTCAATAGTGGTATTGATACTGCTAATGATAAAACCAATGGTTTCACCAAAACACTTCAAGCTGCCAGTGTTTTAGCTGCTTTATTCAATGACGGCTTCAAAGGTATTGCTATTACAGTAAATTTGTTCGCTGGTGCTATGTATGAGGCAACTGGTGCATTTATGTACTGGAAGTCCAAGTTCATGCTTGGTGATGCAAAGGAAGCAGCATTTAAGGAGTTTCAAGACCTTACAGCGAAAGCTAAGGAACTTTATCATCAAGCAGATGAGTTAGCTTTAAATCATGAGGTACAGGTTACCAAAGCATTAGATGGTATTGGACAAACAAGACAAGAGAAAACAGAAGAAGCTAAACTACTTTCTAAATCTCAATTAGATCAAGTTTTATCGGATCAAAAAACGGAAGTAGATCAGAAGAAAGCCACAGAGCAAGAAAAAATTGCCGCTGTACAAGCCTATGCTGAAGCTGCCATTGCTGCCAATAATGGTGCTATGGATGGGGTAATGCAGGCTGATCTCCTTGCTAAAGGTTATATTGTTACATTGGGTGATGCAGGTAATGTATCTGTTAAGGCTTGGTCACAAAATAAGGATGCTGTTGAGTCATCTGTTACAGCTACAGATCGAGCACGCAAAGCTGCGACAGGGTTGGGGTTGGATTTAGATAATGCATTGAATCGCGTTTCATCCAAGTTTATGGAAACAAGTAAGCATGTTGATAATCTTGGTAGTGATGTTGAGGGTCTGGGGGTTGAGGGGCAAGAAGCTACTGATGTGATCTATAAGGGTTGGGTAAAATGGCTTGAAACAGCCAAAAACCAAACCGAGCTTGATTATGCTGAGCAAAAACTTAGAGATTTTGGTGGCACAGGGCGACTATCCACTAAGCAAGTTGAGCAAGGTTTACATGCAATTAAAATTATTGCTCAAGAACTACCTGCTGACCTTGATCCTGTTGAGCAAGCTTTTGAACGTCTTGGCATTAAAACCAAAGAACAGCTTCGACTTGCCGCACAAATTGCATTGGCGGACTTTGAAACCGTGCGCGCCAGTGGTCAAGCCACCCAAGAGCAATTGCAACAAGCATACGAAAAAACAATTCAACTTGCTTACGCATCAGCTGATGCACAGAGTATAGCTGCTGCAAATTCTAAAGCTGCTTCACTCGGTCTTAAAGTTCAAGTAGATGAAACAGGCAAAACCTCGGTCACATCCATGAATGAGGTTGAAAAAGCGGTAAACCGTGTAGGTCGTTCATTTGGTGGTTTACAGGGTCATGCGCGTGATGCTGGCAAGGTGATGCGTGAAGAAGCTAAATCATCCACACAAGCATGGAGCGATATGTTAAACGCCATGTCAGGTGCTATGCATGCTACACCAACAGGTTCACGCTCAAAAATGGCTTACGATGAGTCAGCAATTGTTGAGCAACTTAAAGCCCAGGGTTATGACGAAAAGCGCGCTAAGCAGCTTGCTAATGAGATTTATCAAAGCTCTATCTCTGCCAACGGTTCACGCTATAAAAATGTGAGTGGCTCAAATAGTTGGTCATTTAGCAACGGCGGTGGTGGTATGTCCAATGTGGATTATGTAGATCAACAGATTGCACGTTATGCGCAGTATGCAGGCAATCAAACTGTATCTACTGGTTCAAGCATAAGTGCTGCTAAGAATGTGAATTATCAAATCCAATTTGATGGGCAAACATTAAATTTGCAAGGTGATGCAGGCCAAGAGGACTTGCTAAATCAATTGGTGAGCAAACTACAGGCACAGGCAAAATCAACATGAAACTGATCCGAAAATCAACACAAGAAGCCGTCTCATTAGAAGACGGTTTTTTATGGTCTGATGAATTTAATTGGCAGTCTAAACAACAGACTGTGAAGTATGCCATCGATGGCACGCCACATATTCAAGAAGGCACAAAGTTGGGTGCGCGCCCAATTAGTTTAGTGCCTGCTGATACAGGCATGGGCTGGGCAAGACTGAGCGCCGTGCGTGTACTGCGTGAGTGGTCTACATTGGCTGAAGAATTTGAACTGCAATTTGACCTGCCGCACGACAAACGTACATTCACTGTTGTGTTTAACCACACATCAGCGCCAATGGAAACGTCCTACGTCAAAGGCATTCCACCGGTATCACTGGATGATTTTTTAAACTTAACGCTGCGTTTTTGGAGCAAACATGCCAATTGAAACAAAAGATTTGGTTATTTACCACGCTGAACGTGACACTGACAACGCAGATGGTGGCGGCAAGTATTCCGGTGTTGTGGTTCAGGATGGTATCAGTAATAACCTATTCAATGATGTGTCTGAGATGGATCGCACCATGGGTGACGTCTCCATGCGCAAGGTCTTCCCGGCAGTTACCACTGAAGACACTGATTTGCTCATGGGGGCAACGGTATTTGTATCTGAGCTACCAGAAGATCCAAACGTCTCGGCATTACTTTTCAGCACAAAGAACTGGACCGATGAGCGCCAGTCTGCCCAGAACCGGGTGGAAAACTACCTAGCAAAAGGCGGCCAGATCGCAGGTACACCATTGGATACCCATTGGCAGGGAATGTCATCACTTCAGGTGGCTATGTTCCCGCAAGAGGTTGAATCATCCGTTGGGGATACGATTGTCCTGATTAGTGATGAAGGTAAAGTTTTAGAGCGTGAGCAGTACTTGCGAATCACTAAAGTTGAAACACGTACCGCAATTATGGTGATTGATGGTAAAAGTGTGGAATATAAAATAGCCACCTATTCCTTAAATGATGCCCTGGAAGTCGATTTTGTCGGCCTTTCAGCACGCCAGTGGTACAACGGTGAGAAATCCAAGACCATCATCCGCGATACCATTGTTGCTGATACTGGTCTGTATTATTCATCGACTGCATTGGCATCTGATGCGAACGTGGGTGAATTTACGGTCAATGCCAAAAGTATCTTTGCCCAGCTGATTCCATCAGCTCAGACTGAAACACCAATCATTGATGTGAATGCGGCTGGTGAAAGCGTGGTACTGGTTGCGGGTAATGAAGGCACCATCACCGTAAATTATCCCGGCATGACTGTTGGTGTCAGTCAAAACCTGTATATCGGCTCTGCGGTGATTCCATCAAGTGTGTCGTTTAGCCTGCAAGGCCAGCAGATTAATGACCAAGGTGGACTATTAAAGAACACTCAAGGCACGCAAGTCGGTACGATTGATTATCAGCGCGGCTTAATCCAGTGGACTTCCTCGGCCCCAGCAGGAACTGCAAGTCTGAATATTACGTTCAAGCCTGCCGCTGCACCAAATCAGTATTACCAAAGCCACGCCATTCCAGTGACGCAAAATAACCAGGGCACCAACTGGACTGGGGTTTTAATTCCGATTCCAGCACCGGGAGCTTTGTCGATTTCTTATATGTCCCAAGGTAAGTTCTATGAACTTAAAGATGATGGCTCAGGCCAGTTAAAGGCTACCAGTCCATCTTTTGGTTCGGGCATGATCAATTATGAAACTGGTTCTTGGTTACTCACCACAGGCGCATTACCGGATGTAGATACGCCGATCCTGCTGAACTGGGGTACACCGATTATCACTTTTGTACGATCGAATTTAAGTGTTGAGAAAGCAGCATTCGAGTTTGATCTAGGGCGTCTAGGTGTGCTGCCTGGAATCACTATTAACTGGCTGCTTGAGGGTGAAGAGAAAACTGCAACATCAAATGCTCAAGGTAAGTTTACTGGGGATGCCACAGGTGAAATTAACTATGCCACCGGTATTGGTAAAATCATTCCAAATAAGTTGCCACAAAAAGGCACAGTATTTTCTGTGGTTTACAACTACGGAGAATCATTGCACCAAAGCAAGCCTGCTGTGACACCTGATAGTAGCCAAAAACTCACTTTTACCATCGGCACAGGGGCAAGCATTCAGCCCAATAGTATGGCTTTAGATATTCCTGTGGTCAGTGCGGATGGATTACTCAATGGCGTGGTCACACTCAAAGATGTACCTGTAAGCTCTACGCTCGGTCATCTTGTAAATGAGTATGAGCAGGTGCAAGGCACAATTAATTACAGCACAGGCTTGGTTGAAGTCACACCAATCGGCACAGGCTACAGGTTGAAACCTACCTTTACGATTAGCAGTGCAATGGTTGCAGCATAAGAGGAAAATCTATGTCGTTTTATTCTCCACAGTATTCGAGTGTTTTGAATGAACGTGTTGAACTTAAAGCCTTTCGTGCAGCTGATATTACAGTAACCTATCGAGATACATCAGGCGCTAATTCAGCCACACATACGGTGGTTGCCGAACAACTCAAAGTGGATTTGTCATCAGGCTATGATGAGCAGATCATTGCAGGCTCAGCCCGATTTAAGGTGGGCGTTGATACCTTTCTGGATCGTACCGGCTTGCTGTATCGTAATGTGAATCCGGCCAATAACAGCGGGATTCAATCTGGCATAATCCAGTATGGTACAGGGATTGTTGAAATTGATTCATGGACTCCGAATGCAGATAACACGATTACTCTGGAATCCCTAACCACCACAACTGACTTATTGCCGGTCAACAAGATCAGCTTTAGAACACCAATCATGCCAATCCGGCCACAATCCTTAACTGTGGTGGTGGGAACAATTGAATATGGCCAGCTCACACTGACAGCTGATGAAAATGGGGTGATTGAAACCAGCCGGGCACATGGTCAGGTCAATTGGGATAATGGCTTTGTCACGATTTACTTTTATACCAAAACCAAAATCACCGAAGCCAACCGTACAGAGATCGAGGCAAACGACTGGTATGACCCGCTGCTTGAGTATGATGACGTAGATGGTCGTTATATTAATGTCCCGGTCTGGGTCGACGCTTCATCCGTGCGTTATAACGCAGTGGCTTATACCTATATTCCTTTGGATTCCGAAATTCTAGGTCTGTCTGCTACACGTTTGCCGATTGATGGCCGGGTGCCGATCTTCCGTGTTGGTGGCATTGGTATTGTCAGCTCAAGCAAAGCTCAGGAACTACCAAGTGCAATTCCGGGTACCACCTACGATCTGAATGATCAGCGCATTTCATGGGCTGAACTTGAAGATGCTAACGGAACGAAAGCAGCTTTCGATTTGTACACAGTTGATTATGATTATGGCCGTGTGACGCTGGGTGGTGACTTCGTACTGGGTAATCTGGTAGCTCCACTGACAGTTAAATACCGCTATCAGGATATGGGTCTGATCCGCGATGTACAGATCAATGGTCAGCTGACATTTACCAAGCCTTTAACCCATAACTATGATGCAGTCGATACCATTGTTGGCTCTGCTTTGGTGATTGGTGATATGCAGGCGCGTTATACTCGTAAGTTTGTGCAGGGTTCGTGGAGTAATGCCTGGAGCGATGAGCCAACTGGTTCAGCAATTTCAGCTAATTTTAATGATTCGCTTTATCCAATTCAGGTCACCAACAAAGGCGTGATTCAGGAACGTTGGGCAATCGTACTCACAGGCAATGAAACATTCTATTGTGTAGGTGAATATACAGGTCGCTTAACACTTACAGGGTCAACCAGCACAGATTATGCGCCACTCAATCCAGTAACCGGTGTACCTTACTTCATTATTAAAAAAGAAGGCTGGGGTGCTGGCTGGGCCAATGGTAATGTCCTGCGTTTCAATACAGTAGCTGCAAACTTTCCGGTCTGGGTAATTCGCACCGTGAAGCAATCTGAACCAGCTCTCATGTCAGACCAGTTCCAGATCATGCTACGCGGTGATATTGACCGCGTGGTTTAAAGTTAAATCAAATATGACCGCTATATGCGGTCTTTTTTATGAGTAAATAAAAATGGCAATGAAGCAGACACAGACTAAATTATTTGACTTCTCAGACGTGGGTTTAGATTTTTGTGCAGGATCTAAAAACCTATTCCCAGATCGTTTTAAAAAAATGTTGGCACTTGGCTATAACGAGCAGACTGTTTCAAGCGTGGCTGTGGCAGGCAATCAGGTCACACTTACTTATGGTGGTACGCATGGCTATGTGGCTGATCGTGTTTTAAAAGTCAGTGCTCCTGAGCTTTTAGGTATAAATGGTGGTGAATTTGTCATTGATAGTGTGACTGCAAATACAGTCACGATGACGATTGATGGTGCGCCAACTTCTATTACAGGCAATTTCATAACCAAGGTTGCATCACTTGGATGGGAGTTGGTGTATGAAAACTCGAATGTGCATATTTACAAGTTTAAGCATATTGATGAAAGTAACCTCTATCTTCGTATCTGCTTCCAGACCAATGCATCACATCGAAATGCCATTGTGGTTGCAGTGGGAAAAACAGCCGATCTTGCACTGGGGACAATAAACGATATAAATGTTCCAGGGAATCTCGGAACAGTAACCAATTCAAATAACGCAAGCCCGACCATGCTCTGGGATTTCACAGATGATGCAAGTAGCACCCCTAATAATTATACATATTCTCAGGGAGCATCTACATACGGTCGTGGCGTACTTGTGGGCAGTCTTTATCATATTGTGACTATGATAAATAGCTACAGCCCAAATAGCGTAGAGCTCAGGGAAGCCGCAAGGTGTTTATTTTCGGTCTTACCGACATATTGTTTTAATTATGAAAGCTTAGATTACCCGATTGTGATTGGTGATAGTGAGGGGGCAACATCAATAATAAAGCCATCAGTACAGTCTCGAAGAGGTTTTTTAGCTTATGTTGGTCGGCATCGTGTTGCAATAAATATTGCAAGAATAGAGGAAGATGTAGAACTGTATTATCCACAGGCGAAAGATTCAATACTACCATCCAGCATCGACACATTTAACACAACAACATCAAGACCAATCCAGCTTTTTGAATATTCAACCAAACAATTCATTGGTTTTATCTCAGGTGGGCTGCAAACTTTATCAATAGGGCCGCTAAATATGCCGGTTTTATCTAGTGTGAATACAAGTCCTATTTTCACTAAAGATATCGATCTTGACTCTAATGTTTGCGTGCATGGCATTGGGCGACTGTGGGTTGCTGTGCCTGTCGAGGAGATTAAAATTGCTTAAAATTTTAAGAACCTTTTTTGGTGGGTATGATCCTGATCATGAAAAGCTCAAAAGCATGGGGTATGCAATTATTAGATTGCCACGTCCGATTATTTCAGTACTGAATAGTAACCAAGGCTTTGGGCGAATTAAAGGTACAACAAAAAAAGTAGGTGCCAATTATTCACCTGTACCCGTTTGTGTTTTTAAGCGTAGTAACAGACAATTGCTTTGGGAAACCACCTCAAAAGCTGATGGCTCTTACGCATTTCGTAATATCGCTGTAGGGCTTGAGTGCTTTGTAGTGGCATTTGACCCGAATAATCAGTACAACGCAGTAATTCAAGATAATGTGGTGGCCAAATGACGATTATTTCTTCGCAAGCAGCGCAAATCTTAGCGCTACAAGCCTATGCAAATTTTTTAGATTCGGGAAGTGGTGTTGCTTATATTGTGTATTACTCAGGTGATAAACCCACATCAATTGATGTTGCTGCAAACGCAGAAAATGCACTCTGTACACTGACTTTACCTAAGCCGTGCTTAAAGCAAGTGTTAAGTGATGGGATTGAGTTGCACGAAACCAATACAGCTTTGGCAACTCAAGCAGGTGTGGTGACGTTTGCACGGCTATATAACGGCAATCATGAAGCCTTTGCTGATTTTAATGTGGGCTTAAATGGTACACACATCACTTTAAATAACACTAATATTGCGTTGGGTTCTAGTCAAAAACTCGAGAGCATTATTCTCAATCCGCTTTAATAAAAAAGGTGGTTTATGTCTTACACACCACCTGATGCACACAGCGTCAATCTAAATTTTGATACACCCCTCAGCCCTATTGATAGTCACAATTTAGTCTTAAATTTTGGTGAATTAGGTGTAAAGCCTAACGTATTAAAAGCACCAATCAGCACAGCTTTTAAAGCAACAATATCGGGCACTAACACACAAAGTGAAGTCAATCACGGGCAGTTACATGCATCGATTAAAACAGGATTTGTGGCACAAATTAATGGCACAAATTATGAAGCGGTTGATAATCGCGGTGTATTGCGTGCACGCTTTGATTTAGGTTTTTTATCAAACATTGCTGCAACCAATGACATCAATCATTTGGTCGGTGTTTCGGTTGGTTTAAGTAATCGCTATCAAAAAGCAATCGCGTGTTTAAGTGTTGTTAAATTGCCATGGTCCAAGCCAATCCTAAGAGTCTCAAATGAGGCTCTTTTTTATGATCTAGGCTTAAGCTTAAGCCAACAGACAGTGATTAATTTTGAGAATAGTTTGAAGCTAAGCCGCGCTGTGCAGGCTATTCATGAGCAAAGCACAGGCTTGAGTAGCTCTACATCTTTAGATTGGCAAACAACAGAAACGCGCTTTATTTATCAGCATTATGTGCATGATGAGGGTTTAAAGCTCACACAACAGCGACAGACCACTTGGCAAGAAATGTTGCGCAGACGTAAAACTCTAACTTACGCACACGAAGTTGCTGATGAGCTGACCCATTGTTTTAGCTTTGTTTATGATTTGGGTCTTGAGATTTTGACCAAGACTCAGATCAATTGGGATCAAGCCAAGGCCATTCATTATCGCAAACACAAAATTGAATCTTGGCCAACACCCGAAAAACCAAAGTACCTCGGCAGCACGGACTTAAACTTTACTTGTTTATGCACTCACAGCCAAAGCAATAATGTTGTCTTAAATTTTGGTGCAGAGGATTGCATCCCTGCATTAGCAAAAAAACAATGGTGGTACGTTTTGAATCATTTACATGCTGAACGACTCGACACGGGCGAGAAGATTATTGTTTTAGATGGCTCGTATAGTTGCAGCCGTGACACATGGTGCTGGTCACATTCCATTACCGTAGCACACACCGAAAAAGCCAAACTACAGCCGATCAATGATCAACCTGTGATTTTAAAACTATTAATTAACGGCTTTGAGCATCACGTATTGCTTGAGACAGATCGAGAGACAATTAAGTTTGCAGATCGAACTTATACCTACAGTGGTCGCAGCATCACCGCTTTAAATTCAAGTGATTACACTGCTAAACGCTCATTTATTCAAGATAACGACCGCAGTAGCGTGCAGCTTGTGCAAGCCGAGCTTGATCGTGCTTTGGCAAATACACAATTAGATTGGCAGCTCATTGATGATGTGGGTTGGCCTGTGGCAGCACAAAGCTTAAGTTATGCAGAACTTGCGCCAATGGATGCGATTAAGCAAGTGGTTGAGTCGGGCGGTGGCTTTATTTATAGCCAAAAAGCAGGCAACCAATTAACCATTTTGCCAAAGTATAAAAAGGGCCATTGGGATGTGTTAAGCGCTGCTGATTACGATATTTTGATCAATGAAAGCGCCGTGATTGAGCAGACCATTGAAAAGAATCCTGAATATTTAGCCGACTATAACGCTGTGACTTTGGTGAATAGTCGCAGCGGTGATGATTGGAAAATTAAGCAGCGTAATTCGTCAGGTGATATTCCGCTTGAAACCACTGTTGGTCCCATGTTTGATGCGATGTCAGCACAAAGCAACGGCAAAATGCAATTGATTCAAGCCAACGTGCAAGAGATTCATACCTTTGCAGGCTTACCGATCACCAGTGAGCTTGGGGAAATGCTACCTGGTAAAACAATCGCATTTGGTGGTCAATGGTGGGGAGTGATTGACTCGGTATCGGGAAGTTACTCACACAGCGAAGCGACTGAAACAATCAAAGTGGAGCGCATTCATCGTGACCAATCCATTATTTGAGCTTAGAAAATTACTCAACCCAACACACGCTGAATACATCGGCGTGATTACATCAAAAGACCACCCTGAATATCGAGTGCAGATTGATGGCAGCACAGGTCCGGTACTCTGTACCAGTGGTACACAGTACAACCTTGGCCAACGAGTCTTTATTTCTAATCAAACGATCTTGAGACCTGCACCGATTACGGGTACACATTCAGAAATTGAAGTTTAAGCACCTTTGAGGTGCTTTTTTTATGGAAAAGAGTTATGTCACAGCAAAAAATTGAACTTAGCAACACACCGCAAAACCTTGGCTCTAATGCTGCCTATATCAGTAGTCATGGCGGTAACTTCCGCTTTGCGTTTGGTAGTACACCAAACCTAAATATCATCAATGGCCACACAGACTCAAAGCTCTACTATGATGGCTCACTTGGTGACTTGTGGGTGTGGAAATCAGTGAGCAATCAAGTTGCTTTGGAAGTCTCTATTGCGGGGTAACACATGATCAAAACACCGCTAAGCACCGCAATCGGCGGTGTGGGAATGTACACAAAAAATTCATTAATTATTGGTGGTGGTAAGACTGAGCCGCCGTTTGACCCTAAGAGCTTATTTGAGAATGGTGAGATTGGGACGCTGCTTGATGCGACTGATTTGAATAATATTTATCAAGATGCGGCTGGTTTAATTAATTCAACAAGTAATCAACCAGTTGGATTAATATTAGACAAAAACTCAACTGAATTTAATGCATCTAATATTTCATTTGATGATGGGTATTTTGACGCATCATCTACAAACGAAATACTAAACGCTTCGTCAAGTAATGCAAAAACAACAAAATGGATTGCTGTTGATAGTGCATCAACTTATGAGATTTACTCTGAAATCAGTAATCGTTGTCGTATTCAGCTAAAAAAATTAGATGGCACTATTCGCTATGACTCAACTCAAAGCTCTGAAACATCAGCACACAATAAATACATACACATACCAAACGACATTGTATTTATTAGATTGTATTTTGTTACCGGCATTCAGGGTAATACTTTTGCATTTAACATCAAAAAAATAAGCGGTTATCACGCAAAACAATTCACAAGTGCTGCACGCCCACTTTTACAAAACGACATTAAATTCGATGGTATTGATGATGCACTAAACATCGCATTCCCCAGCGCATTAACAAACTGCACTATTTTCACTGTAAAACACGGTCAGCAAGCACAGATTTTAGACGCTCAATCTGTCGCTCAAAACCATGTAATCAATCAAGACTTCAAGTATTACGGCATCGTCAACCGCGCACTCACCAGTGCAGAACGTGCTGGTCTTACACGTTTTTTAAATAAATTGGGGGCGCAGTGATTTACAACCTATCAGTCGTCAACATCATCCCCACTGCTTACTTAGACTTGATCAACGCACTCGCTGAAGCATACGGCTGCGGTCCAAACAATATATCTGTACCGCTTTCTAAAAATAGCGAGATCACGCACTACGGCTGTCACAGCTTTTGGCGTGTAGATGACTATGCTCAATTTAGTAGTGATGAATTGCGTAATGCATTTATCAGTCAGTTAGATCTTGAGCTACAAGAGCCGATGCAAGCAGCTATATCAGCACTCTATGAACGTGTAGTCGTAGATGGTGATCCGCAGCAGAATTGGCAAGCTGCACTGCAAGAATTGGGCTTAACACAGATTGAGTCTGAATAAATCAAACCAACTTTACACCCGCCATACGGCGGGTTTTTTATTACCAAAATATAGGGACTGCTATGCAGGAACATGAGAAAAACTTACTTTTTATTATCGTAATCGGCGCATTGATTGGCTTTGCTAACTTGCTCGTATCTGATGAAAAGCTGACATGGCGCTTAATCATTGGCCGGACAATCTTAGGTGCAGCAACTTCTACGATTGCTGGAGCAATAGTGTTACAGATCCCAGATGTAAATCCTTTAGTATTGATTGCTGCAGCATCTGCATTGGGTATTTTAGGAAGTACGTTTGTTGAGTCTTGGTTGAAACGTCGTGCAACTGGTTGGGGTGTAAAATGAAGAAACAAATTTTTGATCTTATTCGTAGCGTATTAGGCAAACTTTCTCAATCACAAGTCGATGTATTAGATCGGGCATTGAATGAAATTGGTGTAGCAGAAGATTCTGCAAAAACCATTAGTACCAATGGCACAAAGCTGATTGCGAGTTTTGAAGGCTTGGAGCTGACTGCTTATTTATGTCCAGCTAAAGTATGGACCATTGGTTTAGGTACAACGGTCTACCCAAATGGCCAACCTGTAAAGAAAGGAGATACCTGCACCAAAGAGCAAGCCTTGCAGTACAAATCCCATGATCTACGACGTTTTGAGAACTGTGTAAATAGCGCTGTAAAAGTCTCAATCAATCAAAATCAGTTTGATGCCTTAGTTTCTTTGGCATACAACATAGGTGAAAAAGCCTTTTCTAACTCAACACTGGTCAAAAAATTAAATGCTGGTGATTACCAGGGCGCAGCCAATCAATTCCCGGTGTGGAATAAAAGCAAAGGCAAAGTGCTAAACGGTCTCACAAACCGCCGTGCTGCGGAACGTACGCTGTTCTTAAAGCCTTGAGATTAGAAAAGCCCTCAATAGAGGGCTTTTATCTTCTCTGATTAATAAGAAATACATGACTTTTCATGTTGACTTGATACCTAAAATAAATATATTAAAGGTTAATACATATAATTTTCATATTAAGTTATTGAATTTTATTAGTATTAAATCTTTATGAAAATAACGTTAACATATTTTTTTGTATATAATTTATACAGGGTAATCATCATGTCTAACTTAATAGAAATCATTCAAATTTATAATTTTGTAAAAGAGCGTCCTCATCTTAATAAATTGCGTAACTCTGAGAAAATTCTTGAGCTCTTAAAAGAATTTCATGTAGATGGATTAAGCACTTTTACTGTAAATAATAATGGTGAGCTTAGTTGCAGTTTAAAGAGAAATGAACGCTGTACAATTAGGCTATCGCAAGCCCCAGAGTTTGAAGATCGTGACTCGATAGTGAAGTGGCTTTACTCATACATAAGAAGCTCCTCAATCTAAACTAGATAAAAAGCCCTTTAATTGGAGCTTTTACTTCCTAATTTACTTTCAGCATATAGATACTTATATTCGTAAGAAACTATGCATATTTAACTATAAACCACAACATTTACTATTCAGAACACTAACAAAGGAAACATTTCAACTCTGTAAAATGAAGCTATAATGCTCTTGCAGATTAGCCGGCTCAAGAGAAATTTTGGGTCGGTTTTTTGGTTTTCATGCCTGTGGATAAGTTCTTAATAACACCAAAACTACGCCATTTATATGCAAGTTGTTGATAATTATACGGAGTAGATAAACAATGATTTTAGTGACGGGTGGTTTAGGCTTTATTGGCTCCCACATTGCATTAAGCCTTATGGCGCAAGGCCAAGAAGTGGTCATTGTGGATAATCTTTCCAATGCCAATATGCAAATTTTACAACGTCTTGAATATAGTTCGGGCATGTTTGTACCTTTTGTTAAGGTGGATATCCGAAATACGCCTGCCTTGAATAAAGTCTTTGAACAATATTCAATTGATGCTGTTGTACATTGTGCAGGTTTTAAATCCTTGCATGAGTCTGCGCTCAAACCGCTGGAATATTATAATGATAATGTCAGTTGTATCATGAGTTTATTGCGTGCTATGCAACGCACTGGTGTACGTAATTTAGTGCATTTATCAAGCCTTACTGTCTATGGTCAATCCAGTTTAAGCTTAGATGAAGATACCCCCATTCATTATAATTTCCCAAACCCTTATATTAAATCCCAGCAAATGATTGAACAAATCATTCAAGATACCTTTGCCACAGACAGTGAATGGAAAATTGCCATTTTACGTTTGGGGAATGTTGCGGGTGCATTTGGTAATGGAGTGTTAGGTGAAATTATCGCACCATTACCTAAAAATATTTTACCATTGGCTTTACAAGTTGCGGCCGAACAGCGAGATCTTGTTGAACTACGTCAAGATGCTGTCACCCAAGACCATACTGTAGAGCGGAGTTTTTTACATGTCATGGATGCCAGTCGTGCCGTGATTGCTAGCTTAAAATGGTTATTCCAACAGCATAATGTCTGTGAAGCGTTTAATATTGCCGGGGATGTGGTATCTATTCAGCAATTGCTAGATCAAGTAGCAGAAGTGACTCAAAAACCTATTCCTGTACAGACCGCAATTGCGCATAGTGAAAGTGAAATTGCCGAATTGGGCAGTCAGTCAAGCAAAGCACAACACATCTTAGGTTGGACAGCTGAACATAGCCTTAAAGACATGATTCAGGATCAGTGGGAATTTTATCAAAATGTCCTCAATGGTCAGTAATGTAAATAATTATCATTTACTAAACTTTAAGCTTACATTAGAATAAATTTTCCAGCCATAGCATACGGGTTGTGCTAAAGCCAATAATTGAAAAAACAGAGGTTGAACATGTCGACACGTATTGAACATGACACGATGGGTGAGGTTGAAGTACCAAGCGAAGCCATGTGGGGCGCACAAACACAGCGTAGTCTACAAAACTTTAAGATTGGTAATGAGCGTTTGCCGCGTCCAATGATTCGTGCGATGGGCTTAGTCAAAAAAGCAGCGGCACAAACCAACGCAGCGTTAGCACAAATGCCTGAACAGCTTGCCACTTATATTGTGGATGCTGCTGAAGAGGTGATTGCAGGGCAGTGGGACAGTCAATTCCCGCTTGTGGTTTGGCAAACTGGTTCAGGTACGCAAAGCAACATGAACTGTAACGAAGTGATTGCCAATATTGCTAACCAGAAACTCGGTAATACTTTAGGTTCTCAAAATCCTGTGCATCCAAATGATCATGTCAATCGTGCCCAGTCGACCAATGATTCCTTTCCTACTGCCATTCATGTGGCAGCAAGTTTACAAATCAACGAATTATTGATTCCTGCGGTGACAGCGCTACGCAATACCCTAGATGCGAAAGCGCAAGAATTTAATGATATTGTAAAAATTGGTCGTACTCATTTACAAGATGCAACGCCACTCACCTTAGGTCAAGAATTTAGTGGCTATGTATCACAGCTTGATCATAGTTTAAAACGCCTAAACCAAGCATTAGAAGGCTTATACGAATTACCGCTTGGTGGTACTGCGGTAGGTACGGGGCTAAATGCGCATCCTGACTATGCAGTCAAGGCTGCAGCGCAATTGGCAACTTTAACCGGTTTACCTTTTGTCACTGCACCCAATAAATTTGAAGCTTTGGCAGGGCGTGATGCTGCGGTATTTGCTTCAGGTGCTTTAAAAACCCTTGCGGCAAGTTTAAATAAAATTGCCAATGATATTCGTTGGTTAGCCAGTGGCCCGCGCTGTGGTTTTGGTGAAATTCGTATTCCTGAAAATGAACCAGGTTCAAGTATTATGCCAGGTAAAGTCAACCCAACTCAAAGCGAAGCTATGACGATGGTAGTGGCACAAGTCTTGGGTAATGACACCACGATCAATATTGCGGGGGCTTCTGGTAACTTTGAGCTGAATGTATTTATGCCTGTGATTGCCCATAACTTATTACAATCGATTCAGTTATTAGGTGATGCGTGTAATAGCTTTAATGAGCACTGTGCGGTGGGTATTGAACCAAACCGTGACAAAATTGATCATTTCTTACATAACTCACTGATGTTGGTGACTGCATTAAATCCTGTAATTGGTTATGAAAATGCCGCTAAAGTGGCTAAAACGGCTTATAAAGAAGGTAAAACTTTAAAGCAAGTTGCAGTTGAACTCAATTTAGTGACGGAAGAGCAATTTGATGCTGTGGTAAAACCTGAAGAAATGGTTGCACCAAATGTAAAGTGATTGAAAATGTTTGAACTGAATCAGCTGTTATGTAATAGCAGCTGATTCTTTACATTAGAAAAAATCAATCACCAATGTATATGCTGCTACTTCATATCTTGTAATATTTTTTTAAGATTTCTTATATTATTCATAGTGTTTTGATATGCATCTGAATAGCGAACTTCAGGAGCATCTATCCATGTGGCGAGCGCACCCTTGGTATGCTCTTGATATTCACGACTAGGATTTTGGTTGATTAAAGCGATTTTGAATGCGCAGATTTTCGTCAATTTTTCGGTCAAATCTTCAATCTTTATACTGTTTTTATTGGATTTTAAGGAAAGCTGCTGCACTTTATCCCTAATGCAATGTAGATTCTTTAAGATCTCACTCAAATCTTCTGCAATATTATTTGAAAGATTTATATGTTCATCGTTTTCATGGTCAATATTGGTTTCGTTCGACAAGTTGTACAAATATTGAGAATTTTCTCGATCAGATTTTTCAAAATATTGGATTGATTTTTCTAACTCGTTAAAACACATCATAATTTCATATTGTAATGCTGAATAAGCTTCAAGAGATGAGCTCTTTTTCTGTAATTGAAAACCTCTGAAGCTTAATATGGCAATAATTACTAGATTCAATATAGCAACAATTGCCTGTATAGCACCGCTATACTTTTGAAGATAATCAATCATAAGCTTAACCTATAAAAATATTATTTTGATGATGCTTTATCAAGAATAAGTGATAATTGGAAACAACATTGAATAAATTGTCATAGTTGCTAAAATACACTTCGTTTTTTACTGCTATTTTATTTTTATTTTGCATCGTTTTTCCATGCTTTAAAATAAATTTATGAAAAATAGCATCTTACTTACAGGTTCTCTCAATGCTTTCTATTTATTTAACAGATGTTCGTAAACAAGTACAATTTAAGGATTATCCGGGTGAACATCCTGTTAAATTTATTCTCAATTTTAAAAAGATTTTCCCAAGTGTCATGGAACTGATTTTACCTGTATTACCAGATAACGAAAACCTAGAAGAAATGACATGGGAATCCACCAGCAAAGATTTTGAAATCTTTAAACTACTATTGAGTGGTTGGGGTGTGGTTGAATTACGTTTAAGCGCGATTGCACAATTTAAAAATAAAAACTTTGCAGATCAATTAGTTAAAAAAGCGCAACAGCAACGTAAACAATGGTCACAAAAAAATCCAAAACTCTCTAATATGGAATTAGACTATTTATTGTTGCACCATATCCATACTTTAATTGATGCTGAGTTGGTTGAAGTGGGTGAGAAATTCTACTTACCAAGCTTACGTGATCTTTGGAAAGCGTATGTGTCACAAAACGTGCTGAGTGCACAAATCTAAATTATCTAAAATCCTCCCATGCGGAGGATTTTTTTAGCATAAAAATTGCATAATTTTTCAGGTAAAAATACAAGCATGCGCTTTCATATCAAAGCTTGCTTGTTAAAATGCCTTGAAAGATATTTACTTTAACAACAAACAGGAAAATTCTATGTCAAATCAGTTTTTAGACTTAATTCAACAACGTCGTACGATTTATGCCATTGGTAAAAATGTACAACATAGCCCAGCATATTTAACTGATTTGATTCAAAACGCCATTAAACAAAGTCCATCTTCATTTAATTCACAGTCATCACGCGCCGTGATTTTATTTCATGCAGAACATGAAAAATTTTGGAACTTTGTAAAAGAAGCGTTAAAAGCCTATGCCAAAGATGCAGAAGGCGCAGCCAAAACTGATGCAAAAATGGATAGCTTTGCCGCAGGCGTAGGTACAGTTTTATTTTTTGAAGATCAAGATGTTGTGGCAAGTTTGCAAGCCAGCTTCCCATCTTATGCAGAAAACTTTCCGATTTGGGCAGAGCATTCAACAGCAATTGCCCAATTTGCAACATGGACAGCATTGCATAGCGAAGGTGTAGGTGCATCCTTACAGCATTATAATCCAGTGGTTGATGCACAAGTGCATGCCGAATGGGAAATTCCAAGCAGTTGGAAACTACGCGCACAATTGGTATTTGGTTCAATTGAAGGTGAACCAAAAGAAAAAGCCTATATGGATGATGCTGCACGCTTTAAAGTGTTTGGTGCATAAAGCAAAAAAGCCACTCAATTGAGTGGCTTTTTATTAGAACCAATCAGCTTGCATATCTAAACAGGTACGATCAAAGCGGGTTAAAATCGCAGCATGTTGTTCAATTTGCGGTAATTCCCAAGTGATAAAATAACGAGCCGCGTGTAATTTGCCTTGCCAAAAATCAACATCTTCTTGTTGGGTGGAGCAAGCAAAACGCTGTGCAGCATGATTGGCCATGTCTAACCATAACCAAGCAATGACCACTTTGCCCATTAGATCTAAATATAGGCTGGCATTGGCAAGGCTTAAATCTACATTACCTTGGTGTAAATGCTGCCCTAAAGTCGTTGTAGTATTTTTGGCAGTGGTTAAATGAGTGCGGAAAATCTCCGCCAGTGGCACAAGATCAGCATGACTGACTTGGCCTAAGGTATGCTCAATACGCGCTAATAACAGCTCTAACCCCCGACCTTGATGTTGCCATAATTTACGTGCCAATAAGTCTAAAGCTTGAATACCTGTGGTGCCTTCATGAATCGGATTGAGGCGATTGTCACGATAGCACTGTTCGACTGGATAATCTTTGGTATAACCAGCTCCACCAAGCACTTGAATGGCCAAATCATTGGCTTTAGGGCCATATTCAGAGGGGAACGATTTGACAATCGGGGTCAATAGATCGAGTAAAATATGATGATCTTCAGAGGATAAGCCATGCGCATCATCAATGAGGCGTGCAGCAAATAAGCACAGTGCTAAACTGCCTTCTACATACGCTTTTTGCGCCAATAGCATCCGTTTGACATCACTATGCTCAATAATATTGACAGGGCGACTATGCGCATTTTTTTCGCTTGGTAAGCGACCTTGTGGACGCTGTTTAGCATAGTGTAATGATTCTAAATAGCCACGATAACCAATCATGGCAGCACCGAGTCCCACACCAACCCGCGCTTCATTCATCATTTTAAACATATAGCCTAAGCCACGACCGGCTTCATCAATTAAATAGCCTAAGCATTGGTCTTTTTCACCAAAATTCAGCACGGTAGACGTTGTACCACGATAGCCCATTTTATGCAGTAAGCCTGCCAACTGTACATCATTACGCTCAGCTAAACTGCCATCTTGGTTCACTAAAAATTTAGGCACGATAAATAAAGAAATGCCTTTAACGCCGTCTGGCGCACCTTCAATACGTGCCAACACCAAATGCACGATGTTCTCGGTAATATCTTGATCGCCACCAGAAATAAACATTTTTTGACCTTTAATCAAATAATGCTCACCGTGTGGTGTGGCTTTGGTGGTTAAATCACCTAAAGAAGAACCGACATTAGGCTCGGTTAAGACCATAGTGCCGGCAAAACGACCGTCTAACATCGGTTGTAAAAAGCGTTGTTTTTGTTCATCTGTACCAAAAGCATGAATAACATTGGCTGCGGCAGAAGTTAAAAAAGGGTAGGCGACTGAGCTTGGATTGGCGGACATAAAGAGCGCTTTTACGGCCATATGAATCAATTTAGGCAGCTGCATACCGCCTAAGGCTTCATCGTGCTGTGCTCCAATAAATCCTGCTTGGGCAAAATGCTGCCATGCCGTTTTTAGCTCAGCAATGGTTTTAACCTGCTGACCATCAAATTCAGGTTCATGTTGGTCGGCTTTAGCATTGTGCGGGGCAAAATGTTGTGCGGCAATTTTATGCGCCGTGTCTAAAATACTGTCAAAGCTCTGTTGGTCATAAGCTTGGTACCGTGTATATTGGCTTAAGTTTTGTGCTTGAAAAACATCGTAAAGTAAAAAATTTAAATCTTTCCAATTAATCAGTTGTGTCATGCTTGATCCAGCGTTATTAGTTTTTAGTGCTGAGTATAAAAAGATGCAAAGCCAAGCAACATTGTTCATAATGACAGCAAACAAGCGAAAAATGACATAAGCATGCAAAATAATAAAATTAAAGTGGTGGTGGCAGGCTTTGATGGTGCTTTAGCATCCGCCATTACAGGTATTGTGGATTTATTGTCTTTATCTGGGGTGAGTTGGAATCGTATTCAGCAACAGCATATTCAGCGCCTATTTGAGGTGAAATTGGCTTCACCTGATGGCGGGATGATTCATTGTATCAATGGATTAAAGATTCAGGCCCATATGGCGTATCACCAGATTCAACAGCCAGATGTGTTGGTGATTCCGACCATTGGTGGTCCGATTGAAGCCATTTTGGCTCAGCAAAGCCATCTCATTACGCTAATTCGACGCATGCATCAGCAAGGTGTGTGTTTGGCCAGTAATTGTACCGGCAGCTTTTTTTTAGCCGAGGCAGGTATTTTAAATGGTAAAACTGCCACTACTCATTGGGGGTTTGAACGCGAGTTTCGTGCCCGTTATCCCGATATTCATTTGCAACCTGAACAAATGATTAGCCGTGATGGTCATATTTATAGTGCTGGCGGTGGTTTGGCTTGGTTTGACTTGGGCTTGCATTTTATTGAGCGTTTTTATGGCTTTGAAATTGCTATTGAAACGGCGAAATCTTTTGTGATTGATTATCAGCGCGAGAGTCAATTGTCTTATGCGTTATTTCGGATTGCCAAACCGCATCAAGATTTACTCGTACAACAGATTCAAAAGTTTTTAGCTGAACATTTAGCGCACAGTATATCCTTAGAAGATTTAGCCCAACAGTTTAATCTGACTACACGCACGCTCATTCGTCGTTTTAAAGCTGCGCTTGATGTGCCGCCTAATCGCTATATTCAGGCTATGCGGATGGAAGCGGCACAAAAACGTTTAGAGCAAACCGAGCAAAGTATCGACCAAATTATGCTCGCCGTGGGTTATCAAGATCCAAGTTCATTTCGGCGGTTATTTAGGCGTCATACTGGCCTTAGCCCCTTGGAATATCGCCGTCGTTTTAGCCGTTCGGTTTCGGCTTAAGATGCCGTGCATGTAGTACATAATACAAGCCAATAGCAGCTAAACTGGCAATTGCGCTATACAGGTATAATTGACTATAGCCAATATGATTTAATGCCAAGCCTAAAAAATAAGGCCCAAAACCTAAACCAGCATCTAGAAAAATAAAGAAGGTCGAGGTAGCAAAGCCCATACGTGCCAAATCAGTACTTTTAATGGCAATGGTTTGACAAACCGATTGAATATTACCGTAGCCTAAGCCGAGTAACGCGGCACTCAAGAGTAAGCCAGTCGCTGTTTCCACTTGGCTTAAGGTGAGTAAACCTAGGGCCATAAGGATAAAAGCAGGGTACATAATGATGTTTTCACCTTTACGGTCCATCAATGGTCCAGTAAATGGTCGCGAAATTAAAATTGCCACGGCATACATTAAGAAAAATACTGAGGCAGTTTCGACTAAGTTAATTTCTTTGGCATAAAAATTAATATAAGACAACACGCCTGAATAACAGCTAGACACCAATAGAATCACGACCCCAATTGGAATCGCTTTTTTTTCCATGATTTTGGAGATGAAGTCGTTGGGTTCATCAAGGCGATGAGCAGCAGTTTTGCTAGTAATAATCGCATCAGGGACAGCTAAACATAGACCAATCAAAAGGCACATGAGAGCAAAGCCACTTGATAAAGCAAAAATGGCGTTATAACCTAAATGCAGCATCATCCAAATTGCGACAAATGGGCCAATTGCGGTGCCTAAGGTGCTACTCATACTAAAATAGCCAATGCCTTCGCCACGGCGTGTGGGTGGCAGAATTTGTGCAATGATAGTACCCAATACTGTAGAGGCCAAACCCATCATAAAACCATGTAGAAAACGAATCACCAGTAAGCCACTGACACCAACAGGTAAAAAATACAACAAGGATAAGATAAAGAAGCCACTTAAGCCAATCAGCATGGTGGTTTTACGCCCAAAGCGTAACAGTACTTGACCTACCACCAAACGTCCCACCAAGGTGCCGACAATAAACAAGCCAGAAATTAAGCCTGCGGCAGCCGTAGAGGCCTGTAATTCTGTAACTGCATAGCCCACAATCACAATGACCAGTAAATAAAACACCATCACTAAAAAAAAGTTAATGGCGCTGACCAAAATAAAATTACGCGTCCATAATCGTGCTTCAGACATGAGTCGCTCCTTGTTCAGACATTTCTAAACGCGCAATCAGCGTATGCAGAGTAGTTAGGCTATGTTGTAATTGACTTGCATCGATACCTTCTAACCACTGTTGCTCAAGCTCGTCAATCTGTTTAGCACAGTGGGTAAATAGCGTTTGACCTTGCTGATTTAACCTGAGTTTTTTCTCACGTTTATCCTCGCTGTTTAACTGCTCTAACAGCCCAAGTTGGTTGAGGGTATGAATGCGTTTGGCAATGGCAGGCTTAGACACATTTAAATAGTGTGCAATTTCAATACTGGTGCAGCTGTATTTGAGTTGGAGCACATACATGACTTGCCACAGGGAGTAATTGAGTTGATACGGTAGGAGAAGTTGATTGACTTGATCACTGATCAGACGGGCAGTGTGTAGTAAAGCAGTGCGAAATTTAAGTGCAGTAGGCATTAATAGTTAACTAGGGTAACCAAATTAAAGCTACTTTACGCCTGTCTAAAAAATTGATCAATAAAAAAACAAAAAAAATGCTAAAAAGACTTTTAAAATATGTTTTTATAATCTATATTAGTCAAATGTAAACTTTTGTATATCTTATAGATCAAAGGTTTAGCAAAATTTCTGTCCTTTTTTAGGATCTGGTGATGCTAAGACGTAGTGGTTTACTGTTGGCTTTTGCTACAGTACTTTTACAGTTGGCGGTTCACTTACAACCGCTATTACCGGAGCAATATCATATTGCCCCGGCGTGCCACTCATTGACCCATCATTTACTCACGCGTGCTTTAGATGACCATAGCCCTGAGCATAATTCTAGCCATGCAGAGCAAACGCTGCTTGAGGCTTGGGATTTAAAGCAACTTCTCACCGCACATCATCAGCATGTGCATGATCCATATCATCATCATTGCCAATACTGTACCGTGTATGGCGATATCGTGTTGCCTTTAGATTTGCATGTCAAACAAGTGATTGATCGCATTCAAGTACGTTATTTGGCTTTTGTTGAGAATAGCAGTCATGTCTATTTTGCACTGCAACGTCTTTTTTTAATGCCACAAGGTCGGGCGCCGCCTTTTGCTCTGTCACTTTAAATTCTTGTTTTTAAATTTTGACTGAGTAATAGATATGTTGTGTTTTATCTTTGTCCAATTGAAGTGGGCAGGGCGATTTGTTGCCCAAAATCAATCTAATTTAGAGGTGGTCGTATGAACTTAGGTCTCACCGCATTAGAGTTGGCACGGATTCAGTTTGCATTTACTGTGTCCTTTCACATTATTTTTCCTGCAATTTCGATTGGTTTAGCCAGCTTTTTAGCTGTGCTTGAATACCGTTGGTTAAAAACCCGCGATCCTGTCTATCAAGATTTATTTAAATTTTGGGTCAAAATTTTTGCGGTTGCCTTTGGGATGGGCGTGGTGTCTGGGGTAGTGATGAGCTACCAGTTTGGTACCAACTGGAGTGAGTTTTCCCGTGTTGCAGGCAGTGTCACAGGTCCACTTCTGACCTATGAAGTGTTAAGTGCTTTCTTTTTGGAAGCGGGCTTCTTGGGCATTATGTTATTTGGCTGGGGACGTGTTGGGCCAAGAGCACATTTTTTTGCCACCTTAATGGTTGCGGTTGGTACTTGTATTTCCATGTTCTGGATTTTATCGTCAAACAGTTGGATGCAAACCCCACAAGGTTTTAGCATTCAAAACGGTTTAATTGTGCCAGAAGACTGGTTTGCGATTGTGTTTAACCCCTCATTTCCATATCGCTTTTTACATATGGCCGCTGCGGCATTCTTAGTATCTGCTTTGTTAGTGGCTGCGACGGCTGCTTGGCATTTGCTTAAAGGTCGCCGTGATCGTTTAGTCAAAACCTCTTTTTCCATGGCGCTATGGATGATTCTCGGTTTAGCACCTCTACAAGCCGTGATTGGTGACTTTCATGGTTTAAATACCTTAGAGCATCAACCTGCCAAACTTGCAGCGATTGAAGGACATTGGGAAACCAACCATGATCATGGTATGCCACTGTATTTATTTGGTATTCCAGATATGCAAGCCGAAGAAACCAAATACGCGATTGGAATTCCAAATTTAGGCAGCTTGATTATGACCCATACTTTAGATGGTAAGGTCACAGGCTTAAAAGAATTTGCCCCAGAAGATCGTCCTAATTCATTGGTGGTGTTTTGGAGCTTCCGTATCATGGTTGGCTTAGGCGTGTTGATGATTATCTTGGCACTGTGGGGGTTATGGTCACGTCGTAAAGAGCGTTTATACGAAAATAAAAATTTACAACGCTTTGCTTTAATCATGGGCCCATCTGGTTTTATTGCGGTACTGGCAGGTTGGTTTACCACAGAGGTGGGGCGTCAACCGTGGGTGGTCTATGGGGTCATGCGTACCAAAGATGCTTTATCTGCGGTATCGGCTGAACAAGTGGGCTTTACCTTAATTATATTTGTAGTGGTGTACTGTGTGGTTTTTGGGATTGGCATTTACTACATGCTACGCCTGATGCACAAAGGCCCAGAGTTTATTCATTCGCAAGCTGCCAATGAAGAAGAGGTGATTTTAGCTTCAAAACGCCCATTGAGTAGTGTCAAAGAAGGCCTTGATCAACAGGAGGATCAGTTATGATTGATTTATCATTAATTTGGGTGGTCATTATTGCACTGGGCGTCTTTATTTATGTAGTGCTCGATGGTTTTGATTTAGGCATTGGCATTTTATTTCCATTTATTCATGACCAACAAGAACGTGATGTGATGATGAATACTGTTGCACCAGTCTGGGATGGTAATGAAACATGGATGGTGCTTGGTGGTGCGGCTTTGTTTGCAGCCTTTCCTGTGGTCTATGCCACGGTTTTATCTGCGCTGTATTTACCGATTATTTTTATGGTCATTGCGTTGATTTTCCGTGGTGTAGCGTTTGAGTTTCGTTTTAAAGCCACACGCTCTAAACATTGGTGGGATCGAGCTTTTATTTGGGGCTCAATGGTGGCGAGTTTCTGTCAGGGTGTGATTTTAGGTGCTTATATCCAAGGCATTCCAACCAATGAATTAGGGGTGTATACCGGTCAAGGTTGGGATTGGTTAACACCATTTTCGTTGTTTACGGGTGTGGGGGTAGTGGTATTGTATGCTGCTTTAGGTTGTGGTTGGCTGATTTTTAAAACAGCCGATCAACTACAAAAGGTGATGTATGAATTAATGCCCAAATTACTTATGGCACTGTTCATTATCTTTGCAGCGGTCAGTATTTATACCCCGATAGCACATCCGAGTATTGCAGCGCGTTGGTTTAATCCAGATTTAATCGTGTATTTAAGCCCAGTACCGTTGTTGGTGGTTATTTTTACCTTTTTAGCGATTCGTGCTTGCCGTCATGGTGATGAGCTTAAACCGTTTATATATACTTTGGCCTTGGTGTTTTTAGCTTATAGTGGTTTTATCATCAGCCTATGGCCTTACATCATTCCACCAAGTCTGACCATTTGGCAGGCAGCTGCGCCACAAAGCAGTCAATTGTTTGCCCTAATTGGTGCGTTAATCTTAATCCCGATTATTTTGATGTACACGATTGTCTCTTATTGGGTATTTCGTGACAAAGTTCGCGTTGGGGATTCAGGTTATCACTAGGAGTTAAAGATGAAACTTTCACAAACACAATGGTTTATTGTTTTGTGGGTGGCAGGCTTTGCAGCCTTGGCTTTGATTGCAGGTTTTTTTCGCTTATTGGTGCAATGGGCCTATTAAGTGAAATGTGTTCTAAAATGGCGCGTTTAACGCGCCATTTTTATGACGAACAGTACAGAAAATCAGCAGCATATTTGCTAGAATAGTCGGCTTTATTGGCGATCAAGTGGATTGTACTGTGTCTTTAGAATTGCAAAATATTTTTCATGCATTCGCGCTTTCTAAGCAAAACCTCACTCATATTTTGGCATATCTAAATTGTGCAGATATGGCTGAGTTAGATCAAGCGTTAGAGCAGGCCACAGGACAACGTCAAGCACAAGCCAGTAAACTGTATCTGTTACAACAAAGCCAGCAAAACCCTTCTATTTCTTATGCAGTTGCACCGCTATTAAGCAGTGTTTTAGATTATCCCACCCATTATCTGGCTCAAGCGGAAAATTGGTTGCTTGATTTTTATGAAAATTACTTCCGTATTGATGCACTGGCGTCAGCCAAAACCCAATCTTTAACTGATATGCAACTGTGCTTAGATTTAGTCACATCAGAGTTAACAGATGTAGAGTTTTACATTGCAAGCTTACTCCAAGCTTTATACGATCCAACGACCCGCAGCATTGTCACGTTGGGGAGCACCCAATTGATTGCTGAATTAAAGCAGCAAATTCAAGCCTATTATGGCGTGCAGATCTTAGAAATTGTACAGCCATTTAGCAGTGTTAAACTCTCTGAACTAGAATTGAAAAAATTATTTTGGAAACGTAAAGACGCTCATTTAGCGCAAGTCAGTCAGTCGATTGCTTATGACAACTCGCGTATGGTGGCTCAGTTATGTCAGTTATCCCGTACCGATGCAGAGCGCTTTATTGAAGACTTAATGTATGGTGAGCACGTTTTTGAAAAAGTATCAGTGCTCGGTGAGTTCAGCGATACCATTTATAAGCATCAGCTTGAACAGCAGCATAAGTTGATTGCCTAATGCGTGTTTGCCAAGATCACTTTAGCGGTTAAATAACTGCTGCATTTCGCTTAAAATCAATTGTTGTCGGGGATGTGTGACCTCAGCGTGATACATGCCCATGCTGATGCTTGCCATTTGTATCGGTAGGGAATGTATATGTATATGGCTTGGCAAATCAATTGCAGTTAAGGCATTTTGGGGCAGAGTTAACATCATATGCTGTTGTAGCGCGACAATCTGTAACGCACTGCGATAATGTTGACAACGCATCACGACATGGCGATAGAGTTGCTGAGCTTGTAAAAAAACATCTTCGAGTAAAATGCCGCTGCGCCGTGAAGACACGCCAATATGATGCGCATTTAAATAATCTTCTAAATCAAGCGTAGGTTGCTGGCTACACACCATCAGTTGATCTTCAAATAAAGCACAAAAGCCTAAGCCTTGATTTAAGTGTGGACCGAAATCAATCGCAAAATCAATTTGCTGAGTGTCTAATTCTTTCAATAGCTGTTTACGTTGTAGTTTAACGCTTTCAATTTGAATTTCGGGATGTAATCTAGAAAAATGCTGATAAATTTTGGGCAAGATAAAGGGTTCAATTTCATCATGAATCGCACAGCGTAAATGAGTAAGCTGTTGTGGCTGAAATTCATGCCTCGTTTGCAATGCATCAAAGGCATGTAAACTATTTAAAATGCGAGGATAAAGTTCGGTTGCTGTCGGTGTGGGTTGCATTTTTTGTCCCATACGCACAAATAATGGGTCTTGTAACTGGGTGCGTAAACGCTGTAAGGCATGGCTGGCGGCAGATTGACTGATACATAAGTGCTCAGCCGCTTGTGAAATACTTTTAGCTTGATAAATGGCAATAAAGAGCGGATATAAATTTAGGTCAATTCGTGACAGCTGTTTTAAATCGAGGTTATGAATTTTATGCATAGTGTTGTATAAAATTAAATCATTTTGTGCATAGTAAGTTTTGTTTTAGACTGCTGTAAAGTATAAAAATGATGAAAATTCTATGTTTAATTTATCTGAGCATGCACAACAGCTCCTAGAACAAGTACAACAGTTTATAGACCAAGAAATTACCCCAATTGAAAGTGCATTTTGGCAACAGGTACATCGTGAAAATGTTGGGGGTGATTGGCGCACATGGCGCTGGCCTGCAGAGTTAGAGCGTTTAAAACAAAAAGCTCAAGCCCAAGGTTTATGGAATCTCTTTTTGCCCGATGCTGAATTAGGCCGTGGTTTGTCGGTACAAGAATATGCCCATATGGCAGAAAAAATGGGACAAAGCTTATTGGCACCCACGGTATTTAATTGTAATGCACCCGATACGGGCAATATGGAGGTGCTGTGGCGCTATGGTTCTGAAGCACAAAAACAACAATGGTTAGAGCCTTTATTGGCAGGTCAAATTCGCTCGGTATTTTGTATGACTGAACCTGATGTAGCCTCAAGTGATGCCACTAATATGCAAGCCACTGCCATTGTAGAAGGCGATGAAATTGTCCTCAATGGGCGCAAATGGTGGTCATCAGGTTTAGGTGATCCAAATGCCAAAATTATTATTTTTATGGCGCATACCCCAGATCCAAACAAAGATCGTCATCATCAACATTCTATGGTGCTGGTACCTATAGATACGCAAGGTATTACGATTGAACGTATGTTACCAGTATTTGGTGATTACGATGCACCGCACGGGCATGGCGAGGTGAGTTTTGACAATGTGCGTGTACCGCTAGATCATGTCATTGGCGGTATGGGCGAAGGTTTTGCTATTGCTCAAGGGCGTTTAGGCCCAGGGCGTATTCACCATTGTATGCGTTGTATTGGCGCGGCAGAAAAAGCGTTAAGTTTAATGATTGGGCGCGGCATGCAACGCACAGCATTTGGCGAAAAGATTTTACATTTGGGCGGTAATTTAGAGCGTGTGGCTGAAGCAAGGATAGCCATTGATCAAGCACGCTTACTAACCTTATATGCCGCTTATAAAATGGATACTGTAGGCAATCGTCAAGCCATGACCGAAATTTCTGCCATTAAGGTGGTCGCACCACAGGTGTTACAACAGGTGGTGGATATGGCCATGCAAATCCATGGGGGGATGGGCATGTCACAAGATACGCCATTGACCGCATTTTTTGCCCAAGCACGCGCATTACGCTTAGCCGATGGCCCGGATGAAGTACATAAAGCTATGATTGCCAAACTGGAATTAAAAAAACATGGTTATACAGGCCATTAAAACCTATACTCACAGCCATAAAAGCAACAATAAAGGATAAGCATATGAGCAGCATTGATGTTGCCGGAAGAGTCAGATCAGGTGAAGCGCTGGATCATCAGGCAGTCAGCCAATGGCTAAGACAGCAAGGCATTGAGGTAAACGGTGAGCCTGAAGTTACGCAATATGCAGGTGGTGCGTCCAACTGGACCTATCGGCTTAAATACCTGAACCACGACTTAATTTTAAGACGTCCTCCGCAAGGTACCAAAGCTAAATCGGCGCATGACATGGCGCGAGAATATCATGTCCAACTGCATTTGGTTGAATATTATCCACAAGTGCCTCAAATGCTGGCTCTATGTCAAGACCCAACTATCATCGGCTGTGATTTTTATGTCATGCAGCGTATAGAAGGGATTATTCCACGTAAAAATTTACCCAAAGCTTTGGACTTTTCTGAACAGCAAGTGCATGAATTGTGTGTAAATATGCTTGATCAATTGATTGCTTTGCATCAAGTGCCTTATCAAGAGACACCGCTTGCCCAGTTAGGTCAGGGGGAGGGCTACTGTAAACGCCAAGTGCTGGGTTGGGACGCACGCTTTGAAAAAGCTAAAACCATCAATGTACCGTCGTTTAAATGGGTGAGACGCTGGCTCAAACAACATATTCCGCAGCAGTCTGCCATCTGTTTAATTCATAATGATTGGCGCTTTGATAATTTAATTTTAGACCCGAAGCAGCCGACTCAAATCATTGGCGTATTGGATTGGGAAATGGCCACCTTGGGTGATCCTTTTATGGATTTAGGTTCGGCCTTGGCGTATTGGATTGAAGCTAAAGATAATCCAATCTTCAAAGCTACGCGGCGCCAACCTACTCATTTACAAGGCATGCTAACGCGTCAGCAAGTACTAGACTATTATTGTGAGAAAACCGGTTTGGTACCTGAGAATTGGACCTTTTATGAGGTATTTGGTATCTTCCGTTTAGCGGTGATTGCCCAACAAATTTATTATCGTTATTACCATAAGCAAACCCGTAACCCTGCGTTTAAAGATTTTTGGTTGATTATTCATGCCTTGCATGTGCGGGCTTTAAGAAAAATTGCCGATTACGAATTAACCCAGCATCCGAAAACCACGCACTATTATCAAAAAATCAAAGGATATGCCGGCTTATGACCACCATTTATTTCGTTCGCCATGGGCAAGCATCATTTGGTGCCAAAAGTTATGACCAGCTATCCACCATTGGTATGCAACAGGCGCAAGTGCTAGGGGGATATTTGGCACACATTTTACAGGAGGCACCGGTTGTAGTGGCTGGGGATATGCAGCGTCATCAACAGACCGCGCAGCTGGCTTTAGCTGAATCTTTCCCTGAGGCCAAGATACACACGCTTAACGCATGGAATGAGTTTAATCATCAACAAGTTTTTAGCCAATATGATGCGCGTTTTGCTCAGCCAGAATTACTCAAAGCAGAAGTGGCCAAAGCCAGCAGCCCGCGTGCTTATTTGGCACAAATTTTTACCCAAGCCATTGCGCGCTGGACCGATGGCGATTTCCATCATGAATATGATGAAAGTTGGCCGGCCTTTAAACAGCGTGTCGAACAAGGTTTAACTGATTTGTGTCAAACACTTGCAAAAAACCAGCCTCGTTACGCCGTGGTCTTTAGCTCAGGTGGGGTGATTTCTGTGGTGGCGGGCAAAATTTTAGGCCTATCGCCTGAAAAAACCTTTGCCTTAAATTGGGCCATCAGTAATTGTAGTTTAACCACTTTAAGATTGGTGGGGGATGAACCGCAATTATTAAGTTTAAACGAACATCATTACTTAAAAGTACATAACAATAATTTACTTACTTGGATTTAAAATAATGAGCAATAAAACTATATTAATTACTGGCGCGAGTTCTGGAATTGGTGCTGGTATGGCACGCGAATTTGCCCAAAAAGGCTACGATTTAGCGCTGTGTGCGCGTCGTTTAGAGTGTTTAGACGCCCTTAAACAAGAACTTGAACAACAATACGCCATTCGAGTGCATGTCAAAGTGCTCGATGTCACTCAGTATGAGCAGGTGTTTCACGTCTTTAAGGAATTTAAGCAAGAACTTGGGCACATTGATCGTATTATTGTCAATGCTGGGATTGGCGATGGGCGTAGAATTGGTAAAGGCAATTTTGAAATTAACCGCACTACCGTAGAAACCAACTTTATTTCCGCTTTAGCGCAGTGTGAAGCGGCAGTCGAAATTTTCCGTGCCCAAAATGCTGGCCATTTGGTGGTGATTTCATCCATGAGTGCCATGCGCGGGATGCCTAAACATCTCACTGCTTATGGCGCCAGTAAAGCAGGCATCGCCCATTTAGCCGAAGGCATTCGCGCAGAATTAATCAATACCCCGATTCAAGTCAGCACGATTTTTCCAGGTTATATTCGTACGGAAATTAATGCGGGCGCGAAAAAATTACCTTTTGAAGTCGATGAACAGACGGGCTCGCGTTTATTGGCCAATGAAATTGAAAAAGCACCTGCAAAAGCCTATGTACCCAAATGGCCTTGGCAACCTTTAGGCTTAGCGATGAAAGTCTTGCCGCTTAAATGGGTCAATAAATTAAGTTAGATCCTGTTGACAAAGAGAGCTAAACTTCAGTTTCAGGATTCAAAGCTCAAGTGATATCCTATGCTTGGCATAGGATTAAATTCACATAAATATGCACATGAATAGAATGATTCTTATTTTTATTGACATGGCTGAAAAACTATACAATTTGCCAATTTTATTGATAAAAAACGTTAAAATTGTTTAAAATTTAAACAAACCCGCCAAAAAAACCGCATTAGCCGATTCTTTTTTTGCAAATTTCCTTTAATGTACAACTGTCCATAAATTAAAGGTTTTGCATATGTCAATTTCCTCAGAAATGACAGATCAGCAGCGGATTCAGAAGGTCCGAACTGTGGTCACTCAGGCAGGAGAGGAGCTACGTCAACGTCATCCCATCTTAAAACATCAAAACTTTATTGGTGCGAGTATTTTGGTCTTTGCGTTGTCCGGTATGCTCGGCTGTGCTGCATTATATGCAGCAGGTGTATTACCTGCATGGGCATGTATTCCCTTAATTGCTATTTTTGCGTCATTCACGCATGAATTGGAACATGACCTGATTCACTATATGTATTTTAAAAAGACCCCATGGGCGCATCATTTAATGATGACTTTGGTGTGGCTGGCGCGTCCAAATACTATTAGTCCATGGACACGTCGTCGTATGCATTTGCATCACCATAAGTTTTCAGGCACTGAACATGACCTAGAAGAGCGTGGCATTGGCAATGGGATGCCATGGGGCATTCGTCGTATTTTGGTGACCAGTGACCAACTCATGACCGTATATTTACGTCCTTTACAAATGTTTAAGATGATTCAGTTGTTTGTATCTAAACAACCAGAAAATGAACGTCGTAGAACGGTCATTTCACAGTTACTTGGCTTTATTCCACTGGGTTTAATGTACTACGGTTTATGGTATTGCTTTGTGATTTTCCATGTGGTGGATCATATGGCAGTTTGGTGGGGCTCTGCGATTGAATGGTCAAGTAATACGCTCGCAGCAATGAAAGTGATTAACTTTTTAGCTGTGGTTTGGGTCATTCCTAACTTTATTCGTTCATTTAGCTTACAGTTTATTAGCTCAAATATGCATTACTATGGCGATATTGACCCGCGTGATGTGATTAAGCAAACCCAAGTGTTAACGCCTTGGTGGTTATTACCGTTCCAAATTTTCTGCTGTAATTTTGGTTCTACCCATGCGATTCACCATTTTGTGGTTAAAGAGCCGTTTTACATTCGTCAAATGACCTCAAAAACCGCGCATAAAGTCATGCGTGAAGTGGGAGTGCGTTTTAACGATTATGGCACTTTTAAACGCGTCAATCGTTGGAATAAGGCTTAAAATTCAAACATAAAAAAAGTCGGACTTTGCTCCGACTTTTTTTATGCCTGCCGCATTGCTTTTAGGTGTAATTTTTTTTAATCTGAATAAAAATAAAGCTTAATCAAAATACAATGGATTTAAAACTTACCACGCTGGCGCTATTGCCCATTTTGGCTGTTCAAGCCCAGCGCGTCAAAAGCAATACATTACGTTTAGGGGAGCCTGAGGGTGAGCGTCAAGGATGTGTAGGTCAAGGGCAGCGATTGTCTATTTTAATTGTAGGTGATTCTGCAGCAGCAGGTGTGGGCGTAACCACGCAAAGCCAAGCTTTACTGGGTCAATTGTTGGCGTGTTTAAAAACTGATTATCAAATTAGTTATCTGCTTGAGGCCAAAACGGGGCGTACCACAGCACAGTTAATTCGAGCTGTACAAGCTTTATCTATTCAAAAAGTAGATGTGGTGATCACTTCAATTGGGGTAAATGATGTCACGCGTTTAATGCCAGTAAATTTGTGGATGCAGCAGCAAAAACGTTTATATGCTGTGATTCAAAATAAGTTTAATCCACAATTGATTTTAGCTGCCAGTGTGCCACCTATGCATTTGTTTCCTGCACTACCGCAACCTATGGCATGGCTATTGGGTGAATATGCCAAGCAGATGAATCAACAATTACAGGCCTATGTGCATCGTCAAAGTCAGATGTTGTATTTAGATTATGATCTTGAACAATATCAAGCCATGAATCTCACAATGGCGAAAGATGGTTTTCATCCTAGCCAAGAAATTTATGCATTCTGGGCAAAGACGATGGCAGAAAAAATCCAAACGCAATTTTAAACATAGCATTCGCAAAAAAAATAATAAGCCATCATAAAAATAATGAGGACACTATGCATAAAGTAATTTATGCGGCATTGGTCATGTTGCTTGCTGCCAATACACTGGCAGCAGAAACAGACAGGCATTTGGCGCAAGACTTAGTGCTGCTGTTTGGACAAAACCATAGTTCAGCAGGGCAGAGTTTAGCATTTTTACAAAAATATCCCTTTGATTACAAAAGTGATCAGATGAATTGGGGACAAAATGGCAATGCGATTCGATATTTAGACAGTGACAATCCAATTTATCTGTTTAATCAGGGGCAGAGTATTGTGGGTATCGCAGGGCAATTGCCACAGGAATGGCTCAGTCAGTTGCAGAAGCTGCGCACTGTACGTTGTCAGATACAACCCTTTCAGCGCTTAAGCTATATTTGCCACCATCAATCTGCGACCGAGGGGACTTTAGAGCATTTTCAATATCGGGTACGCTATAGCACAGCTCAACAAAAAGTAAATCAAGATGCAGATTGAAACTCATCCATTACCGCCATTTTTACCAAAAAAAGCCACACTGTTATTATTAGGGTCTTTTCCCCCACAAGCACATCGTTGGAAAATGCAATTCTATTATCCTAATTATCAAAACGATATGTGGCGGATTTTTGGTCTAATTTTTTTTGATGATGCCAATCATTTTTTAAATTTAGAACAAAAAAATTTTAAAGAAGCAGAAATTCGACAGTTTTTACAGCAGAAGGGTATTGCAATTTATGATACCGCGTATCAAGTGATTCGTCTCAATGATAATGCCGCAGATAAGTTTTTACAGATTTATACTCTAACAGATCTCAAGGCTTTGTTTGCCCATATTCCACATTGTCAACATATCATCACCACAGGTGAAAAAGCCACCGAAACTTTGCTTGCATCGATGCCAAATGGCACCGCTAAACCCAAAATTGGTCAAGCCAGTCAAGTGCAATGGCATGATCGATTGCTGACTTTATACCGACTGCCGTCTTCATCAAGGGCTTATCCCTTAGCACTTGCTAAAAAGGCCGCAGCATATGCAGCGGTATTTCAAGATATAGGCTTGATAGAATAGCCTAAGTTTTAAACATCATATTCAACATAGTCCCACAAATTTAGGCATGCTTTAATATCACGACGTAAATTGGGTAACATCGGCAATAGGGTACCCTCAATCCATAGACTAAATGCTTCAGCAGACAAGATTTGATCCGCTTCATCTACCAATTGTGCACCGCTGAGTAATAAGCGACTTGGGCCAAATTCTTTAGTTTCGATGCCTTTAAATAAGACTTGTAATTCATGACCTGTATCTTGAATCACCCAATCTAATTCAATTTGAATAGACTGATCGGATTGCAGCACCACTTGGCCAAATAGAGCTGGACTTTCATTGAGACAATCATGTTCCACACGGACTTTAGCCAAGTACCAATCCTGACCACCGAGTTGCGACAGCGTCATATGTGGGGTAAGTAAATCATTAAAGTTAAATTGACGATGGAGATCAAAAAATTGCATGGGAGAGGGTGGGATAATTTTAAAGCCGCATCTTAAAACAAATTAATAGGTGAGTAAATTTCTTGACCAATTTAAGCTAAAATAAAAATTATGTAATATATTTTTTATATAAATAAACACATGAAATGTAATGACATATACATTACATCATCCACTCTATAGGTAAATAAGACACCAGATGCATGCTCCACCTTTGAAAGCGGGTCGTTTCAGGATCATGCTGATGTTCAATAACTCTTCCATTTGGTTTTTGTTCTAACCAGATTAATTCATTTTGTTGATTTAATTGTAATTTATAAGCAATTTGCGGTAAGTAACGATCTAAACTTTGGCTAATATTACGCTGTAAGCTCTCTGACTCAATCACCAAGCCCACTTCACTATTTAAATGAGCAGAACGTGGATCAAAGTTAAATGAACCAATAAATACCATGCCATCTACATCAAAAAATTTTGCATGCAGGCTTGAAGTGTTTTTACCTTGGGCTGGAATAATATTACCAGTTATTTTTTCGTACCAGGTACGTTCAGGACGTTGTAAGTAAGGCTTAAACTCATATAGTTCTACCCCGCTTTTGAGTAAGTCAATCCGATATTTTTGATAAAATGCATGCACTAAGGCCACATCATTGGCCACCAAAGAATTGGTCAAAATTCTCACTTGAATATTTTGCTGTGGTAGTTGAGAGAGATAATCGGTTCCAACTTGGGTCGGCACAAAATAGGCCGACACTAGCTCCAAATGCCGTTTTGGCATTCCCATCCGTTGTAGCATTTGCTGGTAGATCAGTTCATGCTGCTGTGCTTGTCCACGAATTTTATTTGGATGATCCCCAACAAAATGTGCTTTGGCCCATTGAATCGGACGATCTTTGAGTTGGAGACCGATTTCATCATTGGCAGCTTGTATGCGTGCTTGGGTCTGTTGGATCTCTGGTCGAGCCGCTTGATACTTGCGGCGTAAATCATCTAGTGCGTGTGCAGAAGCTGCACCTAATAATTGTTGGCTTGAATAGCTTAAATCATCATTCCAAAAATCTAAAAATAATTGATTGGCCTCTTTGACAGCGCTGCCATAAAACAAAATATCTAAGTCGGTAAATTGGAATTGATCACTAGCATCAAAATATTCACGGCTGATATTACGCCCACCTGTGACTGCAATGGCACCATCTGCAATAATTAATTTGTTATGCATACGCTGATTCACGTATTTTAAACGAAAGGCATAATCCAACACGCGAAAATGACGAAATTGATAGGGATTAAAAATTCTGATTTCAAAATTAGGATGTTGACTTAGAGCTTTCAGTTGTTCATCTAACTGAGTACCATTTTGGTCGTCTAACATGAGCCGAACTTTGACACCACGATCAGCCGCTTTAAGTAATTCTGCCAACATCATGCGGCCAATTTCATCATCATTCCAAATATAATATTGCAAATCTAAATGCTGTTTGGCTTGGCGAATCAGATGCAAACGTGAAGCAATACTTAAAAATGCGTCATCTAATGCTAAATAAGCGCTTAAGCCTTGCGCTAACTGTGCCTCAAACTGTTGATTTGGGAGCCAATGCGCAACTTGAGGTGAAATTGGCTGGGAATTTTGCGCAGAGTTGGCAGGTAAATTGCAGCCTGTACATAGGCTCAACAGCAACAATATTGCACCTATTTTTTGTATTTGCATATCTTTCATTGGGATACGGTGACTTTATGAGTTATAAAGATAATGATTTGATGTTAACGCTTGAAACGCCCAATAAAAAGCGGTTACTGTTAGTAAACTGTTAAAGCATATCAATATTTAAGGAAAGACATACCATGAAATCACGTGCTGCCGTTGCCTTTGGTCCGGGCCAACCGCTCCAGATTGTAGAAATTGACGTCGCACCACCTAAAGCAGGTGAAGTTTTAGTTAAGATTACCCATACGGGTGTGTGCCATACCGATGCTTTTACTTTATCAGGTGATGACCCTGAAGGGATTTTTCCAGCAGTTTTGGGTCATGAAGGTGCAGGGATTGTGGTGGAAGTGGGTGAAGGGGTGACTTCGGTGCAACCGGGTGATCATGTGATTCCACTGTATACTGCAGAATGTGGCGAATGTCTATTCTGTCAATCAGGTAAAACGAATCTGTGTACTTCAGTACGAGCCACCCAAGGTAAAGGGCTTATGCCAGATGGGACCACACGTTTTTCTTATAACGGTGAGCCAATTTATCACTACATGGGCTGCTCAACCTTCTCTGAATATACTGTGGTTGCTGAAGTGTCTTTGGCAAAAATTAACCCAGAAGCCAATCCTGAACATGTTTGCTTACTCGGCTGTGGTGTCACAACTGGTCTAGGTGCAGTGAAAAACACGGCGAAAGTACAAGAAGGGGATACGGTTGCAGTCTTTGGTTTAGGTGGCATTGGTTTGGCGGTGGTGCAGGGTGCCAAAAAAGCCAAAGCCGGCCGTATTATTGCAGTAGATACCAACCCAGATAAATTTAAATTGGCCCAAGAGTTTGGTGCAACTGACTTTGTCAATCCAAAAGATTATGACAGACCTGTACAAGAAGTGATTGTCGAAATGACAGGTTGGGGGGTTGATCATTCCTTTGAATGTATTGGTAACGTGAATGTGATGCGCTCAGCTTTAGAATGTGCACATCGTGGTTGGGGGCAATCAGTGATTATTGGGGTTGCGGGTGCAGGTCAAGAAATCTCAACCCGTCCATTCCAATTGGTAACAGGCCGCACTTGGAAAGGCACCGCATTTGGTGGGGTCAAAGGTCGTTCACAGTTGCCAGGAATGGTTGAAGAAGCCATGACAGGTGAAATTCAACTTGAACCATTTGTGACCCATACTATGGGGTTAGATAAAATTAACGAAGCTTTTGATCTGATGCACGAAGGTAAATCGATTCGCTCAGTGGTACATTTTCAAGACTAAATTTGAATAAAAAGAAACGGGCATATTGCCCGTTTTTTTATGCACTCATAGTAACAGCGCTTTTAAGTACTTGGCCAAAACTCTGCGCCACGTAATTTAGATTTTTCTGATTAAGACCGGCAATACATAAGCGCCCACTCCCTACCAAATAGATCGCATAATCATCGCGTAACTGTTGTACTTGCATTTGGGTTAAACCCGTATAACTAAACATCCCTTGTTGCTGGGTCAGATAAGAAAAGTCTTGCTGTAGTTGTTGTTCTAGTTGTTGGCGTAAAGCCTGACGCATGGCGTGCATACGTAGACGCATTTGTTCCAGCTGTTGTTGCCAAAGGCTATTTAAGGCTGCTGTGTTGAGGACATGGCTGACTAAAAGCGCACCTGTAGTAGGTGGACTCGAGTAAATCTTACGGACTAAAGACTTAAGCTGACCTGCTACACGTAGCCGAGCCTCGACATCAGGACACACAATACTTAAACTACCAACACGTTCTCCATATAAAGAAAAAATCTTGGAGCATGAGTGACTCACCATAAAACTTAAGCCTTGAGATAGTGCGTGTTGAATCGCATAGTTGTCTTGTTGTAAGCCTTGGCTCAAACCTTGATAGGCCATATCAAACAGCGCAATCAGTTGCTGTTCTTTGAGTACCTTGATCACGTGATCCCACTGTGCTGAATCTAAATCTACACCAGTAGGGTTATGACAACAGGGGTGTAATAGCACGACACTGTGTGGTGCCAAACGCTTTAAGCAGGTTAACATGGCATCAAAGTCTACAGCTTTACGGTTTGCATCATAATAAGGATATTCATGACACATCACACCGGAAGCACGAAAAATGCTGAGGTGATTTTCCCAAGTTGGATCGCTAACCCAAAGTTGGCTGCTAGGGAAAAATTGATGGATAAAATCGGCTGCTAATTTTAATGCACCTGATCCGCCTAAAGTTTGTAACGTAGCAATGCGATCCAAAACTGCTGGGTCATTCGTTGAGAAAACCAACTGCTGTGAACCACGATTAAAGCTTTCAAGGCCTGACATAGGTAAATATAATTTGACCTGTTTGAGCTGTGTATCTAAATCAGTATAAGCTTGTTGGATGGCCTCAAGCTGCGGTACTTGTTGCTGTTCATCATAATATAAGCCAATGCTTAAATTGACTTTATGAGCACGCGGATCTTTTTGATAGGCATCCATTAAGGATAAAATTGGGTCACCGGCATAGGGTGGAATATGATTAAACATGGGATTATCCTGAAATATTCACTTTGTGGCTTAAGGCTTTATTGGCCAGCTTTTTTTGTTGTACATAATAAGCAAGGGTCAGCAGCAAGATCCAACACGGCAATAGTAATACTGCAACACGCATTGGGCTTTGACTCATAATCAGCAAAATGCCCGCCATAAAGGCAATGCATAAATAATTGCCAAATGGGTAAAATAAACTTGGAAACAAGGTGGTTTGGCCATTTCTCAGCATATGTTGCTTAAATTTGAGGTGTGTATACGAGATCACCACCCAATTGATCACAATCGCTGCCACAACCAACATCATCAGTAAGCTAAAAGCGGTTTCGGGGAAGAGAAAATTGAGTAGCACACACAGTAAAGTAAAAAATGCTGAAACCATTAAGGCATTGACTGGAATACCACGTGCATTAATTTTGGCTAAAAACTGCGGTGCATTGCCTTGCTGAGCCAAACCTAACAACATACGGCTGGTGCAATAATTGGTGCTGTTATACACCGAAACCGCTGCGGTCAAGACAATAAAGTTGAGTGCAGTGGCTACGCCTTGACTGCCTAAGGAGTCAAAAATGAGCACAAAAGGGCTACCGCCTTGCGCCATCTGGTTCCAAGGATATAGGGATAAAATCACCACCAAGGTAAAGATATAAAACAGCAACACGCGATAGACAATTTGGTTAATGGCTTTAGGTAAGGTTTTTTGCGGATTATCAGTTTCTGCAGCAGCAATACCAACCAACTCAATACCACCAAAGGCAAACATAATCATGGCCATGGCCATCACGAGCCCCATCACACCATTGGGAAAAAAGCCACCGAGTTCCCATAAATTCGTGAGCGATGAGCTTGGACCCCCTGAGCCACTTGCGAGTAGATAGCTACCAAAGGCAATCATTGCAATAATGGCTAAGACCTTAATAATCGACAGCCAAAACTCCATTTCACCAAATAGCTTAACGTGTAATAAATTGATTAAATTAATAAAAATGAAGAAGCCTAAGGCAGAGATCCACGTCGGTAGCTCAGGCCACCAATAATGAATATAAAGACCAATAGCACTGAGTTCTGCCATACAGACTAAAACATTCAGTACCCAGTAATTCCAACCTGACATAAAGCCTGCAAATTTACCCCAATATTTATAAGCAAAATGACTAAATGAGCCACTCACTGGCTCATGCACAATCATTTCACCCAATTGGCGCATCATTAAAAAGGCAATAAAGCCAGCAATTGCGTAACCTAAAATTACTGCAGGGCCAGCCAATTGAATCGTTTGAGAAACACCTAGGAATAAACCAGTACCAATCGAACCCCCTAGGGCAATCAATTGGATATGGCGATTTTTAAGGCCTTTTTTCAGTTGGCCTGCTTCAGAGCTATGCATGGTTCATCATCCGTGTTGCGGCATTATTGTTATTTTTGCCGATTTACAACTAAAAAAGGGCTAAGGCATCAGCTGTATGCCGATCCCTTAGACAATGTTGTCCCTTAAAGAGGAAAAATTAACCGTGCGAGATATCTAATACACCGCGACGGATTTGGTCACGTTCAATTGATTCGAATAGGGCCTTAAAATTACCTTCACCAAAACCATCATCCGCTTTGCGCTGAATGAACTCAAAAAACACAGGACCAATCATGTTTTGGGAAAAAATTTGCAACAACAAACGTTTTTCACCTTGGGTATTGCCATCGAGTAAAATGCCACGTTGTTGTAATTCTTCAGTGGGTTCGCCGTGATGAGGCAGGCGCTCTGCCAGCATTTCATAATAGGTGGCAGGTGGCGGAGTCATAAACTGAGCACCTAAAGCTTTAAGCTGATCCCAAGTGGCAATTAAATCATCGGTGGCAAAAGCGATATGTTGAATACCTTCACCATTAAATTCTTTTAAGAACTCAGCAATTTGGCCATTACCTTGTTCTGAATCTTCATTGAGTGGAATACGAATTTTACCATCAGGTGCAGTTAACGCTTTTGAGGTAAGGCCGGTATATTCACCTTTAATGTCAAAATAGCGAATTTCTTGGAAATTGAAGATTTTTTCATAAAAATCTGCCCAATATTGCATACGACCCTTTTCAACATTATGAGTTAAATGATCAATCTCATATAGACCTGTACCCACAGGATGAGGATCTACACCCTCTAAAAAGATAAAGTCTTGCGTATATATGTCACAGTCCACTAAAAAGATCGGTGCGCCGCCAATGCCTTGAATCGCAGGAATATTCAATTCCATTGGCCCAACTACATTGTCTAGGGCCACAGCACCTAGTTTGAGTGCTTGCTCATAAGCTGCTGCAGCATTTTGTGTACCAAAGGCCATCGCGCAAGCACCAGGCCCATGCTGCTCAAAGAAAGTTGAAGCATAAGATTCAGGTTGATAATTTAAAATTAAATTAATGCCACCTTGGCGCCATAAGCTTACCCGTTTAGATTTATGCTTGGCTACACAGCTAAAGCCAAGGGTTTGGAAAATATGATCTAAGGAGCCATCTTGGCCAACAAATTCAATAAACTCGAAACCACAAAGTTGCAGTGGGTTTGCCATCGTGTGCATGAAAACATCCTCTTATTGTGTGCAATCCAATTGCATTTTTAAAACTTTTAAACCTCAAGCCTTGAGGTGAATGCGCTCATCTTAACAAGCTCAATGCTGTAAACAAGGGTTCTTAATTACGTAATACGTAATTCCTATTTAGAATAAGTAATTATCATAAAATAAATTCATGATATTCATAATAAATTGTTTTTATTTTGGATATATGTCTATTTGTTATTTTTTGTAATTGATAAGCTTTTATTAGAGCTTTTGCAAGATAAATATTTGATTTAAATAATTTATTTAATTTTAGAGTTTATTCTTAAACTATGATTTATTTTTAATCAATCGGGTAATGAAAATAAGTTAATGAATCATCAACTATTTTTTTTAAATAAAAACATTGTCAAATCTTAAAAGAGCGCGTATGTTATTTTACACGTTAAGATTTTATTAAAAGACATCGACATGCTTTGGCAACCTGCAACCGTTCACGCTTATTTTTATTTTTGGCAATTTCAATAGTTGCCTGAAGGCGTTCGGGCACAAAAAGGTTGCCCACCAGTTAATACCTGAGCGGCAACCCGCTCAGGTTTTTTTATGTCTTTCATTTTTGGAGAAATTTCATGTTTACATTTAAAAAGTCATATTTTAGCAACGTGTATTGGTTTTACTTTATGCAACTTAGCCATCACTTGAATAGACCCATAACGCTTAAATAAAAGATTGGACGTGGTACCGTCCAGAGGAAAATAATCATGAATGCTTTAAATACTGCGCTACACGTTCAGCAAGAAACCAGTTTAGTTTTACCACAACAACTTAAAAATCAATTGCCTCTAACCAGTGCATTGGCTCAGCAAGTTGCAGCCCAACGTCAAACCATTGAAGATATTTTAGCGGGTCGTGATACGCGTTTATTAATTGTGACTGGGCCATGTTCAATTCATGATGAAGCGGCAGTGTTAGAATACGCAGAAAAATTACAACAATTACAACAACAAGTTCAAGATCAAATCTTTTTTGTGATGCGTGCTTATATTGAAAAACCACGTACTACTGTAGGGTGGAAGGGTTTTCTATACGATCCTCTTTTAGATGGCTCAAACAATATGCAATTGGGTCTAGAAAAATCACGTGCTTTATACTTAAAAATGATCGCAATGGGTTTGCCATTGGCCTCTGAAATCTTAAGTCCAATGGCCACTGCTTATTTCGATGACCTATTAGCTTGGGGTGCCATTGGGGCACGTACCAGCGAATCACAGATTCACCGTGAAATTTCTAGCCATATGCCATTTGCAGTAGGCTTCAAAAATGGTACAGATGGTTCGATTCAGATTGCTTTAGATGCCATTCAATCCGCAAGTCAGCCACATCAATTCTTAGGGTTGAGCCAAAGTGGTTTACCCGCAATTTTAAGCTCACAGGGCAATCCTCAAGCACACTTAATTTTACGTGGTGCTAACTCAGGCCCAAATTACAGCTTAGCAGAGATTAAAAAAATTCAAGCCAACGCCAAAACAGCGCTACCTGCTTTAGTGATTGATTGCAGTCATGGCAACAGCAGTAAAAACCCGTTATTACAGCCTGAAGTACTCAAAACCATTATTGCAGAACGTTCACAAAGCCAAGTCCGTGGTGTAATGCTCGAAAGCCATTTACAAGATGGGGCACAAAAAATTTCAGCACAGATGCAATATGGTCAATCCATTACAGATGGTTGCCTGGGTTGGCATAAAACTGAAGCATTATTTTTACAAGTGGCGACCACTTTACGTGCTCAGCAATTGGCACACACTGCTTAAAATGCATATCATTAAAAAAGACGCCTGCTAGGCGTCTTTTTTATGCCTGTATGAATGACTCGAAATGTGCAGGGCTTCGTAAGGCCAAAGAATAGAGATTAAATCTATGTGCAATCTTTCGTGGAATAGGGCAACCTTAAAGCGATTGGTTTACCTTCAAAATAGAAGAGTAATGTGCTGCGATAAAATTTTACTCAATACATAAATTAGGCTGCTATATCAAGCTGGAAAGCGTGAGTTTTAATCAAAACTATTTTGTCAAACAATAATGTATAAATTTTCCCATGATGTTTCATGATACAAAGACACACTGAATCTCTGGATTATCTTAAATAGCCTAAGTATAATAAAATTTTAAAACAGAAAATCAAATTTATACAATTAAATCAATTTCTCCGATTCACAAAAAAAGCAAAAAAAGCAAGACTCAATAAAGTTAAGGCAGCACATATTAAATAAGCAAAACTATAACCTTGTTGAGCAATGACCATACCCAATAACAATGAACCCAATGCAATACCAATGTCATAACAAGTAAAAAATGTTGATGTTGCATGACCAATACGCGCTTTAGGTGCACGTTGAATCGCTAAAGTTTGTAAACAAGGCTGCACTGAGCCAAATCCCATACCAATACACACTGCGGCTAACATAAAACCAGTAAGGGTTTCAATTTGACTGAGTAATGCTAAACCAATAGCAAACAAGGCAATCGCAGGATAAATCACGTAACTTGGACCTTTACGATCATAAACTTTGCCGGTAATTGGGCGCAGGCTCATCATCGCAATGGCAAAGACCACAAAAAATAACCCTGCATATTCCAGTAAACCCTTGGCATCTGCAAAAGGTGAGATATACGACATAATGCTGGCATAGGAAAATGAAATCATAAGGGCAAGGATAGAAACCGATAAAGCTTTTTTCTCAACAAAATCATGAATCGTTAAGCGCCTTTTTGCCATAGTTACCGCGGGTACATGCTTGGCAATAGGAATCATAAAGCAGAAGATAAAGCCTAGAAAAATAATACTGGCTAAAATACTGGTGACAAATAAATAAGAGAAATCCTGAATCAGGGTTAAAGCAATCAGTGGACCTAATACAATACCTAAATTGACTGACATCACAAAATAACCCATGCCTTCACCTTTACGCTGAGGCGGGATAAAGTCATTCGCAATCGGTACAGTCACTGTCGTTAAAATACTAAACCAAATACCATGTAAAAAACGGATCACCAATAAAGCACTAAGACTGTCAGCAAAAATGTAAGCTGCTGCAAATAGACAAAATAAACTTTCTGATAAGTATAAAGTCTTCTTACGTCCTAATTTTTCAATAATTAAACCACTAAAAGGCCGCACGGCGATAGACGAGACCATAAATAAGGTCATCGCTAAACCCGCTTGGGTTAGCGTGCCACCTAACTCATTTAAAATATAAATGGGTAAAATCGTGGTTTGAGCAAAATAGAAAATAAACAAAAATAAATTATTGAATAGACATAAAATGAATGATCTATTCCATAACACAGGAATTGTAGGAGACATAACCAACCTAAAACATCAATCAAGAACGGCTGCTTGTTTTAAGGCCTAGGCGTTAAAGATTTTAATTATTATTGACATGCATTAAAGCAAGGCAGCGAGAGAACATAATAGAATTATATTAGTCAAAAAATATTCAAAAGTATAGCGTATAATGAGAATTTAGCTCATTATTATGGTTTTAATTTAAAAAAATGCGCAATAATATCTCAATGTGATGATAAGTATATTTAAAACTAATCAATAAAAAAGAATCAGCCCATGGGCTGATTCTTTTTTAGCTTATAGACCTGCTTGGTATTCTTCGCTTGACAGCAAAGCTTCTACATCCGCTAAATTATCTGGCTTAATTTTATAAATCCAACCCTTGGTATACGGGGCATCATTGACAAAATCTGGATCATCTTCAAGATCTGGATTCACTTCAACCACCACACCTGATACTGGGGCATGAATATCTGAAGCAGTTTTGACGGATTCCACCACACCGGCTTGTTGACCTGCAGTGACACGTTGTCCAACTTCTGGTGCTTCCACATAGACTAAATCGCCTAATGCATCTTGAGCATGATCAGAAATACCGGTAATAACAAGATCACCTTCAATTTTGACCCATTCATGCGTACGTGCATATTTTAATTCTGAAGGGTGATTCATGGATAACTCCTTACAACGTGCTTTTATGCTGTGTTATACATGCTTTTTGCCAAAAACAAAAGATATTCATGTATTAAACTAATTGATATTTAATAGTTAATTAACTTGTTATAGATTAATGGCTGGTCTGACTAAATACCACAATATTGGTATCCGATGTCATTAAGACTTCATTATGCTGATTAATGGCTTGGGTATGATAACTGACAATCGCTTGATTGGGCTTAGTTTTAGAGCGGCGAATATGGGTAACTTCTACTTCAACATGAATCTGATCGCCTGCACGCGTCGGTTTTAGCCAGCGCACATGTGAATCGGTACCCACTAAACCATTGGCGATTGGCATACATTCTGTCCAAAGGCGCATACATACGGCAGACGTATGCCAACCACTGGCGGCTAAGCCTTTAAAAATTTGATGTTGCTTAGCCGCGTGTTCATCGGTATGAAAACTCTGCGGATCATATTGCTTGGCAAAGTGTAGAATTTCATCGAGACACATTTCATAGCTTGAACTGATAAAACGTTGTCCTACAGTTAAATCATCTAAATACAACATAGTGTTCCTTTATTGTGTTTGTTCTTTATCCATTAAAAAACCGCCCGTTTGGCGCTGCCATAACTTAGCATAAATGCCATTTAAAGCGACCAATTCGTCGTGACTGCCTTGTTCAGCAATCTGACCTTGATCTAGCACAATGAGACGATCCATTTGCGCAATGGTCGATAAACGATGCGCGATGGCAATCACAGTTTTACCTTGCATTAATTCATCTAAACTGCTTTGAATGGCCGCTTCAACTTCAGAATCAAGCGCTGAGGTGGCTTCATCTAAGATTAAGATTGGTGCGTCTTTTAAAAAGACTCGCGCAATGGCAATCCGTTGACGTTGTCCACCTGAGAGTTTGACCCCTCGTTCGCCTACATAAGCGTCGTATCCTTTTTGACCACGTAAGTCCGTAAGTTCTGGAATAAAATCTTTAGCTTTGGCTTTCGCGACTGCCGCATACATCTGTGCATCTGTAGCATCAGGACAGCCATATTTAATATTTTCTGCCACGGAACGATGCAATAGAGAGGTGTCTTGGGTTACAAGCGCAATATTTTTACGTAAGCTATCTTGCGTGACTGTTTGAATATCTTGGCCGTCAATTAAAATCTGACCTTGTTGTGGTTGGTAAAAATGCAATAACAGTTGAATTAAGGTGGATTTACCTGCACCTGAGCGCCCAACGATACCAATTTTTTCACCAGGGCGAATCTTTAGACTTAAACCATCAATAATCTTACGCTCGTTATAGGCAAATTCTAGATTTTTAAACTCAATCTCACCATGCGTGAGCACTAAATCTTTGGCATCTTTGGCATCTTGAATATGAATGGCAGTGCCAAGGGTTTTCATACCATCTTGAATGGTACCGACATTTTCAAACAAGGCAGAGGTTTGCCACATCATAAATTCAGCAATACTGTTGAGTTTTAAAATCATGGCGGTGGTTGCGGCAATAATGCCCAGTTCAGCCCGACCATTCATCCATAACCAAATTGCAGTACCAAGTACACCAATATACAGCACCAAGCTTAAGGCTTTAATACTGAATTCATAACCTGTACCTAAGCGCATTTGCTTAAATACCGTGATCATAAAGCTTTGCATTGATTCTTTGGCATATTGGCTTTCACGCCCCGCATGGGCAAACAGCTTGACGGTTTGAATATTGGTATAAGCATCTGTCACGCGTCCTGTCATCACGGCGCGGGCATCAGCTTGTTCATTGGAAATTTTGCTTAAGCGTGGAATAAAGTAGCAAGCGGCACAAATAAATAAAGCCAACCATACCAATAAAGGTAAAATTAATAAGGGTGAGATTGCACCCAATACCAAACTAACGGTAATAAAGTAAATAGTCACGTAAGCCAGCATATCGCCCAAAATCACCCAAAATTCACGCACCGCAAGCGCAGTTTGCATTACTTTGGCAGATAATCGCCCAGCAAAGTCATTATGGAAAAAATCTAAGCTTTGTTGCAGCAGTAAATTATGAAAACGCCAGCGCAAGCGCATCGGAAAGCTGCTATACAAAATTTGATGTTTGAGAATCGACTGTAAAGTGGCAAAAAACACATTGGCCAATAAGATACAGGTTAAAATAATTAGATTATTTTGATGCTGTGTTAAAAAGTCTTGTGGCGCTGTTTGACTGAGCCATGTGACTAAATCGCCAATTTTGGCATACAGTAACGCTTCAAAACTGGCGGCACCTGCGGTACACAGGACCAAAAACAATAAATAAGGACGTACGCCTTTAGAGGCTTGCCAGACAAAGGCAAAAAAAGTGGTGGGCAGTGGTTTGTTTAAATCCTCCATTGGATAAGGATTCACGCGCTTTTCAAACCACTTTAACATAGAACTGACTACTCGAAGACTAAAAGAAATATTTTCGATTCTGCCGACCGCTACAGCGAGCATAAGACAGAGCATAATCTTTAAGTATGATAAAAATTGAAGGAAAAGACCACATGCCTTATTCAGTTTTTTATTTACATTATAAAAGCTCAGCCCATTCTGGCTGAGCTTGGCTAAGTCATTTTTACTTTAACGCTTGAAAGTCCTGTCCAGAGGGTGCTTGATAAATACTTAGACCAAATTCTGGTAAAATTGCGATCAAATGATCAAAAATGTCGGATTGAATGGCTTCATAATCTTTCCAGACTGTCGTATTGCTAAAGGCATAAATTTCTAAAGGCAAACCTTGTGCAGTGGGTTGCAGTTGACGTACCAAGATCGATTGATTTTGAGCAATACCAGGATGTTGACGCAAATAAAATTCAACATAAGCGCGAAAAGTTCCCAAATTGGTTAAACGACGTTGGTTATATACAGCTTGATTAGATAATTGTTCATTAAAATGCGCCAACTCAGAATTTTTATGATCTAAATATTGATCTAAAAGTAAGAACTCTTTTAAATGTTGTTGTTCATCTTTGCTCATAAAGTGCACGCTGTTTTGATCAATAAACAAAGCACGTTTCATACGTCGTACGCCAGCATTGCTCATACCCCGCCAATTTTTAAATGTGTCCGTCACCAGCTTATTGGTAGGAATAGTGGTTAAGGTTTTATCAAAGTTTTGCACCGTAATGGTATGTAAAGACATATCAATCACGTCGCCATCTGCATTTAAGGAAGGCATCTCAATCCAATCACCAATTCTCACCATGTCATAAGAAGAGATTTGAACCGAAGCCACCAAAGATAAAATGGTATTTTGGAAGACCAACATTAATACAGCCGCCATGGCACCAAAACCAGCGAGCAGGGTAAATACATCTTTTTTAAGAAAAGTTCCGAGAATCATCAGACCACAGACAATAAAAATGATCAGCTTGATCAGCTGTAAGTAGCCTTTAATCGGTTTATTGCGTGATTTAGGATTGCGTTGGTACAGTACATTAAAAATACTGAGAATCTCACTAATGGCAAGCGCGATAGTAAGGAAAATAAAAGCCTGCGCACCCATCTGTACCAGAGTAATCACTTTTTCAGATAAATGTGGCACAGTTACAATGCCATTCATGATTACAACTGCAGGCACAATGTTGGCAATACGACGAATCACATTATGTTGATTTAAAATGGCATAGTGCTGGCTATTAATTCGTGCAATCAGGGCGCGAATACCCCGAACGACGATATGTTTAGCAATAAAGTTGGCGCAAATAGCGACCAACAGCACTAAACTCAACGATGTTAGCATTTCTAGCCATGGATATTGATCTGCCCAAGCCTGTATCTCATGAGTCATTGTTTGGATGCGTTGCAAAATAAAACCTCACCAATTAAATAGAACTAGAGCTTAAGTGAGCGGTAGGCCAAAAAAAAGTCTAATGACGGATTTATAACGCGATCATAAGAGATTTATACAAAAAAACCCGCAACTTGCGGGTTTTGACAACTCAAAGATACTTACCACATTAAATCATCAGGAATCACATAAGCTGCATATGGATCTTCTTCATCGGTGGTGTCTTCATTTTTCTGTGAATTATTCACTAAAATAAAGCCTTCCATTTTGGCATCAATGCGTTCAGCTAAGGCTTTAGGTAAAACTGCATAGCTTTCACCATCTTTGGCAATCACTAAAGAACCAGCAACTAAGGCATTGTAAATTTGCTGATTTAAGTAGATTTTTTTAATCGTACCATCAATAAATTGGTAGCTGATTTCACCATCAATATCGCCAATTTTATGCTGTTTAATCATTTGAATGATGGCAGCTTTGAGTTCTTTTTGTTGCAACTGAGCTTTCTTTTCGGCTGCCAAAGCTAAATCTTTTTCAAGTTTGGCTTGTTGATCTTGGGCAATTTTGGCTTTAAGTTCAGCTTCATTGCTTTGACCAGTGCGTTGCTCATGCACCGCTTGTTTAGACAATTTTTTCGCTTTTTTGTTATCGACTAAACCTGCTTTGAGCAGTTGAGCCTGTAATGCATTTTTCATAATGTTTCCCAAATTAATTGTGTCGATAATACCAATAAATGAGCCAATACACTAAGCTCATCACCAAGCTTAAAGCAGCTGGCCCTAAGAATGCATTGGATTGTAATAAAGGATAAATCCAACTGGCAATGACTCCACCACATAAGAAGCCAAATAAAATCAAAAGATGTAAAATCACACGGCGGCGTCCTGCACTTAAACCACGTAAACAATACCCCAAGGCTAAACCTAAGTCAGTTAAAACACCGGATAAGTGCGTGGTGCGAATGATGGCACCTTGATAATGGCTGACCATAGCGTTTTGTAAACCCATCGCTACAGCAGCCCAAAGTAGTGCATAACGGGGCCAATAGGGTAAAAATAGCCAACACAAGACAATAAAAAAAGCCACTAAGCTCAAAGGAATACCATAACGGCGCCCTAAGCGAAAGTGGCTATTGGCAAGAATCAGGCCGCTATAGATTGAGCCTAAAACATAACTGATCACAATGGCCAAGGCATATAACAAAGTGTCAAGATTGCTTTGTACTAAACTCATGGCGATGACACTGACATTGCCAGTCATATGTGAAATGGCTTGATGTAATACGGTCATCAAGCCAAGTACATTGATCATTCCTGCATTGACAGCAAGAAAGAATGCGCCTAATTGCACCCAATTAGGTAAATTTTGAAACGGCATAATTTTATAATAACTATACGAATCAACGTATATTAGCGCATACCGCGATCCACTGCTGCGGTAAATAATACATCTGTGGATGAATTGAGTGCAGTTTCAGTTGAATCTTGTAGCACACTGATCACCATACCAATGGCCACCACCTGCATCGCGATATCAGATGAAATACCAAATAAACCGCATGCAACAGGAATTAACAGCAATGAACCACCTGCAACACCTGAAGCACCACATGCAGATACAGTCGCTACCACAGATAAAATCAGCATGGTAGTAAAGCTCACTGGAATACCCAAAGTATTCACTGCAGCCAGCGAAAGTACCGTAATGGTCACCGAAGCACCCGCCATATTAATCGCAGCCCCCAAAGGAATTGCAACACTAGCTGTAGATTCAGGTACACCAAGGCGCTTTGCCAAATCTAGATTGACCGGAATATTGGCTGCCGAACTACGGGTAAAGAAGGCAGTAATACCACTCTCACGTAAACACTGCAATACCAACGGATATGGATTACCACGAGTCACCATAGCCACCATAATCGGGTTAATTACTAAGGCGACAAAGAACATAGTACCCAATAAGACGGCCAGTAATTGCGCATAGCTCATTAAGGTACTTAAGCCAGCATCAGCAAAAGTGACTGCCACTAAACCAAAAATACCAAAAGGCGCAAAACTAATCACTAAGCGAATGACTGAGTTCACAGCATTGGCCGCGTCATTGAGCACACCTTTAGTCGTGTCCGATGCATGACGGAAGGCTAAACCTAAAGCCACTGACCAAGCTAAAATACCAATAAAATTCGCTTCAGCAATCGCAGTCACTGGATTGGCAATAAAGCTTAAAAGTAAGTTTCTAAAGATTTCTGTCAAGCTACCCGGTGGCGTTAACTCACCTTGTGCAGGCATGTCTAAGAATAAAGTACTTGGGAACAGCATACTGGCAACCACTGCACTTAAAGCAGCTAAGAACATGCCAGCTGCGTACATCAACATAATGGGTTTGATATACGCATTGCTACTGCCGACTTTAAAGTTCGCAATAGAAGACAAAACCAGAACAAATACAAGAATTGGGGCAACGGATTTGAGGGCCTTAATGAACAGATCGCCAAGAATCGTTAAATAAGGTGCATATTGCGGTGTAACTACCGCGACGAGCACACCTAAAATGATGGCAATCACAATTCGTGTGACTAAGCTCAAACGCGTAAAAGCTGAAAACATAGGAGGGCCTTGTCAGAAATTACGAGGACAAAAAATTACAAAATGAATCGATATTTTATACTGAAAACCATTATGCCTAAAAAAATATTTTGATATAAAAAATAAATATATGTTTTTTAAAAACAAAAAATTAAATTCCACTTTAAAAATTCACTTTATGGCTGAATTTAGCTGTTGTTTTTTAAAAAAATATCGAATATCCGCATATTAGTTTAGGATCTCAGGGGCTAACTCACGTATGGCTTGATAATGACTTAAATAAATATTGCCACTTAAATGAGTGAGCAAATGCGAATTCTTTAAGCTATCCATCACAGGTCCTTTAATTTCAGAAAAATGGAGCTGGATATTGAGCTTAGCCAGCTCGGCATTTAAATCTTCTAGCATTTCAAGTGCACTATAATCGATATTGCTAATACTAGAGCAGTTGATAACGACGTGTTGTAGCTTAGGATGCTCACTCACGGCGTTAATTAAAAACCCTTTTAAGGTTTGTGCATTTAAAAATGTTAAATTTTCATCAATACGAATCGATAAAACATGCTCTGCAGTATTGACTTGATGACGCTGTACATTCCGAAAATGCTGTGTGCCTTGGATTAAACCAATATGAGCAATATGCGGTCGACTAATACGCCACAGCATTAAAATAAATGTGGAAATAATCCCAATCATCAAGCCTGTACTAATATCAATGCAAATCACCGCAAAAAAGGTAATCCACATCGCCAAACCATCCGCTTTAGAATAGCGCCAAGTATCAATGAAGGGCTTAAAGTCCACCAGCTTCCAAATCGACACCATAATGGTCGCCGCCAAAATGGTTAACGGTAAATCACGGAAAAATCCGGTAAAGTAGAGACTCACTAGGACAATCAATAAAGATGAAATCACACCTGCCATAGGGGTTTTGGCACCCGCATCGGCATTGACCACGGTTCGCGACAAACTGCCTGTAACAGGAAAGGCCGAGCTTAAGCCTGCACTGATATTGGCCACACCAAGGGCAATCAATTCTTGGTTGCTATTGAGTTGACTCCGCTGTTGTAAGGCAGTGGCCTGGGCAATGGAAAGTGATTCAACAAAACTCACCATGGCAATCATGCTAGCACCCGGGAGCAGCTGTATCAGCAAATCTGTATTCCAATGAGGAAAATCAAGTGGTGGAAAACCTGAGGGAATTTCACCTACAGTTTTAATGCCCGCGTGGTTTAAATTGAATGTCATGACCAAAACAATTGATATCACCACCAAAAATAACGGGATTGCTCTGACCCAAAACGTATTCAGATGCAAGCGTTTAAAGAGCTCAGGCAGATAAATTAAAAATAAAATTGCAGCAAGTCCAAACAGCAAGCTATTGATCTGGATATGTGAAAAATAGTGCCACAGACTGGCTATAAATTCAGGAATATTATTGGCTTGTAAAGGCACATCCAATAAAAATTTAACTTGTCCCAAAGCAATTAATAATGCCGAGGCAATAATAAAACTTTTAATCACAGGGTGGCTAATTAGTTGAATTAAAAAGCCAAAGCGAAGAAGTCCCAATAAAAATGAGATGACCCCAACCATCAGTGCCAATAAACAAGCCGCCTCAATATACACCGGTGAACCCACTTCAAACATGGGGTTTAAGGTGGCAAAGGTCATCATGGAAATAATTGCTACGGGTCCAATCGATAAGGTTGGGCTACCGCCAATCATGGCATAGAGGATCATGGGAATAATACTGGCGTATAAGCCCATCATAGGGGGAAGCCCTGCCAACATAGCATAGGCCATCCCTTGGGGAACCAGCATGGCTAAGACAATAAATGCTGCCATCATATCGGCACGAAAATCAGCATACTGATAGTGCTTGAGCCATTGCCATGCTGGAAGTGAGATACGCATAAGATTTATCTAAATCACAATTTTAGATATATTATGCATAAAAAATGCTAAAGAACCAAAACTAATCTTTAGCGAGCTGGGCAATACAACTGATAGAGCGTATTTAGGACGCTGACCAATTTGGGATCTTGAATCGAATAAAAGATCTGTTTACCTTCACGGCGTGTGCTGACCATCTCACTTTTGCGCAACATCATCAGTTGTTGAGATAAGGTGGGTTGATGAATATGAGTCATTTGCTCAATTTGTGAGACGTTTAATTCTTGTTGCGATAAATGACACAGAATCATTAAGCGGTCGCTATTGGCTAATGATTTTAAAACTGTGACCACATGTTCAGAGGCATCACGCATAGCTTTAATCTCAAGCGCATCATTCATGAAAGCTGTCTCGTAGGTTACAAAATAAAAAACGGCGCTTAGTATAAAACAGTTAGAGAATGAGAATTATTTAATCTTTGCAAAAGTCAATGGTTTTTAATGAAGAGTATTATTAGTTATTTTGATACTTAACCAACACGCCACAAAGCGTGCTGATTAATTCAAATGATTTTAAGATTTTGCCTTAAGATCAAAGTCTTTGAGTAGTTTGTCGCTCAATTGGGTGGCGTGTTGAATCGCCTCGAGTTTTGCAGTGTCACTTGGATTAAAGAAGGCCAATGCATCTGGTTGTGGTAGTTGAATACTGCCGCCTTGTACTTGGGCCAACCTGGTATGTTTTAAACTTTGTGCAAAACTTTTGACCGTAGCTTTGTCAAAATAAAAACTATTATGCAAATGCCTGTTGGATAGTAAAGTCTTTAAGCCCAATTTGGTCATTTTTTCAAGTTTGGCTAGACCAAGACTATCTTCGTGACCAAATTGCGCCAAAAAATGCGCCATTAAAACAAAATTCGTTAAGCTCGAATCGGCAAGTTCTGCTAAGGCTTTAATCTGAGCAGCTTTAATGATGTGTAATGTGTGTGTACTTCGATTTAACCAATTTAATTGCACAAAAGCCGCGAGAATCTCATCAATTGCCGCATCTAATTCATGGTTTTGCCATTTTAAGAACAGTTCTTCTTTAAAGAATGGATAAAGCTTGGCAACATAGGCTTTTAAATCCGTCAGATTGACATAACCACGAATAAGGGCAGTTGCGACTAAGGCAGGCAAACTAAAGCAATGTAAAACGTTATTGCTAAAGTAATTGAGTAAGCCTTGTTGCTTATCGCTGACTTGAATAACCTCCACAGCGTCAACTTGATGCTGCTCAATTTGTTTTAGTTTTAAGGCATAGTCAATAATCGCAGCGCCTGAGAGTTCGGTTAGCATCATACGGCTGTCATACGGGCTTAAAGCCAATAAAGCACGATAGTCATCCAACTGCTCAATTAAACTGGCTTTTTCAAGACGATGTTGAGGTGCCTTCAGTAGGAGTAATGACAGTAACGCAATGGGATTCAGCACTGCTGCTTTGTTAATGTTCTCTAAAATGGCATTGGCTGTTTGAGTGACACTATTGACGACATTTTTGGGTAAATCGTCATTAATACCCAGCTGTAAACCTAAAGCATCGTTTTGTTTTAAGATGTCATCTAAATAAATTGGATCACCAAAATTGACATGCACTAAGCCAAAGACTTTTTCAATTTTACGCACTGAGCTAAGTAAACCCCACACCGACTCGGCTTCTTTAGGTTTACCATTTAACTCATTAATATATGAGCTGCCTTCAAATAGTTTTTCATAACCAAAATAAGTGGGAATAAAAGCAATCGGCTTGGTTGCACCGCGTAAATGACTGTGAATGGTCATCGACAACATGCCTTTTTTAGGCGGTAATAATAAGCCTGTGCGCGAACGTCCACCTTCAATAAAATACTCAATTGGGCTGTTACGCGACAATAAGCTATGTACATATTCTTTAAATACCGCCGTGTACAACATATTGCCGTTAAAACTACGACGAATAAAGTAGGCGCCTGCACCACGTAAAATATTACCCACCACAGGTAAGTTTAAATTAATACCTGCGGCAATATGTGGCACCATCAAACCGCGATTGAAAATCACATAGGACAACAGTAAATAGTCAATATGACTCCGATGGCATGGGGTATAGACAATTTCGTAATCTTTGGCTAGTTCACGTACCGTATCAAAGTTATGTACTTCAATCCCATCATAGAGCTGAGTCCATAGTTTTTCTAAACTTAATGCTGCAAAACGTAAAGTTGAATAAGAAAAATCTGAGCTAATCTCGTTTAAATAGCTTTTGGCACGATTTTCTGCTTCAAACATGCTGACTTTTTTATGAATACTTTCTTGTAAAATGGCCTTTTGAATGGCTTCACTTTGCATTAAATTTTGAATTAAATTACGACGATCCGATAAATCGGGTCCCATAATGGCTTCTTTGGATTTGGTTAAATCGCTCCCTAGACGCTCTACAATGTGGTGCGCAGGTGAATAGTTGGGTTGTTGTTGTTTGGCTTGCTCTAATAAAGCACGTAAGGACTGCGGTTTATGGAACTCAATATAGTTATCTTTACCATATAAAGACACATTTAACATTTGCTTTAAATGGGATGGTTTCGCCCAAGCATCAGAAAATAAGGCTTTGAACCAAGAATCTTCATAATCTGGAGCCCGTCCCCATAAGATTGTCACTGGGACAAATTGTACATCTAGGCTTGGGTCTTGTTCTAAAGCTTCAATGAAACGAATCAACTTAGCAGGATAATGATAAGGCACATGCTGCGGATTTTTTTCATTCAGGACTAAAATTGCATCTTTCTCTGTCAATTGACCAACTTGCAAGGGGTGTAAGGCCGCCGCCAAGCCTTGTTTTTGGCTTTCTTGATCAATTAAAACCGCATTACTAACATAATCATCTTCAACGACATAGCACACAGGGCTGTTGGGTTGGGTTTCAAGCAATTGTGCTAATTCTGCAGTGGAGCCAAGCAACTGAGGCGAGACCATTTTTTTTAAAATGGATTGTGTGAAGTTGCGATACCAACGGCTAGAGCGAGCGTTAGACATTACATTCCCTGAGTAAACGTGTCATATCGCGCTATTGTCGGTAATAATTTCTCTGATTACAAACCCGATTGCTGAGAATTTATGCGGTTATTTAAAATATTTAGTCTATTCACTCTAATTTAGAGGCTTAAATTTTCGCTTGTTGGTTCGTCGTTTTGGTAGAGTTTGCCAGTGTAAAACATATTAAACGCTCATTTATTGATAGAATTCATGACTTAATCAAGTCACAATTGCAAAAGTGGAATTTTAAGCATGAATTAAAATAAAAAATTTCATTTTTGCTCTGTTTGGCTTTTATTTCATAACTAAAAAACAAGTACTTAATGATAATTATTGCAAATTATTTCTAAAATCAATTTGGTTTGTTTTGAAATTATTTAAACATCAAAGGATTAGTTAATTTATTGGTATTTTTTGCCAATATGTCCTTATAAAAACTCGTGAGTTTTCTATTGAAACTCACGAGTAGGTTGGTTATGTTGAAATTATGAATCAACAATCATAATTTTAAAACAATAAGTAAGGATGAGCAGGATGCGTGGATTAAAAGATCAAGTCGTGATTGTCACTGGTGGAGCAGGTGGGATTGGTTCGGCAACCTGTAAGCGTTTAGCGCAAGAAGGCGCTAAAGTTGCAATTTTTGATTTAGATTTAAATAAAGCCCAAGCCCTACAACAAGAGCTTGAAGCCTTGGGTACACCAGCTTTAGCCGTGGCGTGTGATATTACCCAAAGTGATGCGGTCAGCACTGCGGTTGCTGAAGTCGAGCAAAAATTGGGGCCAATTACTGGTTTAGTCAATAATGCAGGTTGGGATATTTTTAAACCCTTTGTACAAACCGAACCCAATGAATGGCAAAAGCTGATTCAAATTAACTTGGTGGGTATGCTGAATATGCATCACGCCGTGTTAGGCGGTATGGTGGCACGTAAAGGTGGCCGGATTGTCAATATTGCCTCAGATGCGGCGCGTGTCGGTTCATCAGGCGAAGCTGTTTATGCCGCATGTAAAGGTGGATTACTATCATTTTCTAAAACCCTCGCACGCGAACATTCGCGCCATAACATTACTTTAAATGTGATTTGTCCGGGGCCGACAGAAACTGCGCTGTTGGCAGGTGTAACGGATGCTGCCCCTAATCCAGAAAAACTACGTGAAGCCTTTACCAAAGCTATTCCACTTGGGCGTTTAGGTCAGCCAGATGATCTTGCCTCAGCCATTAGCTTTTTCTTAAGTGATGATGCAGCATTTATTACTGGACAAGTACTTAGTGTGTCTGGTGGTTTAACCATGAATGGTTAATTCAACAATAACAAACAAGGAAGAACAACAATGCATTACGAAGCGATTAATCAAGTAAATAAAAGCATGAATTTTGAAGATATTTTATATGAGGTTAAAAATGGTGTGGCGTGGATTACCATTAACCGCGCGGACAAAATGAATGCTTTTCGTGGAACAACTTGTGATGAACTGATTAAAGCCCTCTATAAAGCGGGTTATGACAAAAATGTCGGTGCGATTGTTCTTGCTGGTGCTGGCGATCGCGCGTTTTGTACTGGTGGTGATCAATCTGCACATGATGGGAATTATGATGGCCGTGGCACCATTGGTTTACCGATGGAAGAACTACATACCGCGATTCGTGATGTACCCAAACCTGTGATTGCCCGTGTACAAGGTTATGCCATTGGTGGCGGTAACGTTTTAGCCACCATTTGTGATCTGACCATTTGTTCAGATAAAGCTGTATTTGGTCAAGTTGGCCCTAAAATGGGTTCGGTCGATCCAGGGTATGGCACGGCGTTTTTAGCCCGTGTGGTGGGTGAGAAAAAAGCCCGTGAAATTTGGTATATGTGCCGTCGTTATAGTGGTCAAGAAGCAGTTGAAATGGGGCTTGCCAATAAATGCGTGCCACATGATGAATTGGATGCTGAAGTTCAGGCATGGGGTGAAGAACTGTGTCAGCGCAGTCCAACCGCGATTGCGATTGCTAAACGTAGTTTTAACATGGATACCGCGCATCAAGCCGGTATTGCCGGCATGGGTATGTATGCACTGAAACTGTATTACGATACCGAAGAATCACGTGAAGGCGTCAATGCTTTAAAAGAAAAACGTGCACCTGAATTCCGTAAGTATGCCAAATAAGGAGTCATGATATGTCAAAAAATCCTTATATCGATGCAGACTTAGAATTTTTAAGCGAAACCGTGGAAAAATTTGCACAAAAATATATTGCGCCGGGTTTTTTAGCGCGTGATCAAAGCCGTATTTTTGACCGTGATTTAATGAAAATGATGGGTGAAATGGGTTTTATTGCCCCAGAATTACCCGAACATTATGGTGGTCAAGACATGGGGCGCTTAGCAGCAGGCGTAATTCACGAAGCGGTTGCTAAATATGATTTAAGTTTCTCTTATATTAATTTACTCGCTTCACTAAATGGTCAGATTTTGGCAGAGCATGGTGATCCTGAAGTGGTCACGCCGTGGCTACATAAGCTGACCCGTGGAGAAGCGCTATTTGCCATTGGATTAACCGAGCCGCGTGGTGGTTCAGATGCTGGAAGTTTACGTTTAAAAATCGAGAGAGATGGCGACGAATATGTGCTAAATGGCGAAAAAACTTCAATTTCTGCGGCTGATCAAGCCGATGCTGCGGTCATTTTTGGGCGTACCGGCTCGATTGAATCTGGTGCCCATGGGGTGACGGCTTTATTAGTCCCAATGGATTTGCCCGGCATTAGCACCACGCGTTTTGATTGTCATGGGCAACGTGCCATTGGTCGTGGTTCGATTTTCTTTGAAAACGTGCGCGTACCAGTCAATCATCGCTTAGGTGATGAAAACAAAGGTTTTGTACAAGTCATGCAAGGTTTTGACTTTTCACGTGCCTTGATTGGTTTACAAGTATTGGCTGTGGCACGGGTGAGTTTAGATGAAGCATGGGCGTATGCCGCAGAACGAGAAGCTTTTGGTAAACCTTTAACTGCATTCCAAGGCGTATCACATCCATTGGCGGATTATGAAACCCAAGTCGAAGCTGCGCGTTTATTGTGTTTACAAACCTTATGGCTCAAAGACAACCATCTACCGCACACCGCAGAAGCAGGCATGTGTAAATGGTGGGGGCCAAAACTGGCTTATGATGTGGTGCATCAATGTTTACTTACCTTTGGTCATGCTGGTTATGACCGCGGTGTCATGGAACAACGCCTACGCGATATCTTAGGTTTCCAAATTGGCGATGGCACCGCACAAATTATGAAAACCATTATTGCTCGGCATAAAGCAGGACGCAAAGCTGTGCCGGCATAATGAAAAACAACAATAAAAATCAATAAGGACATCAGGATATGGAATTTGATGCAGTGCTAATTGAAGGACGCCGTGCCTATATGCAACAACACGGTTATTGGCATAATTTTACTATTCTGGACGCGTTGAAACAGGCCGTAGCGCAGCAACCCAATAAAACTGCTTTAGTCAGTTATAAACAACAGCAACCGACTCAAAGTTTTACGTATAAGGAGATTTGGCAACTCACCAATCAAATGGCACTGGGCTTAAAGCGTTTGGGAATTCAAGCGCATGATGTGGTGGCCTGTCAATTGCCCAATTGGTGGGAATTTAGCTTACTGTATTTGGCGTGTAGTCGGATTGGTGCTGTGCTCAATCCACTCATGCCGATTTTTCGCGAACGTGAACTAGAATTTATGCTCAAACACGGCGAAGCCAAACTGTTTGTGGTACCAAAAATCTTTCGTGGTTTTGATCACGCAGCTTTGGCCACGCAACTGCAAAGCAAAATTCCGACACTTGAACACGTTTTGGTGATTGATGAGCAACAAGGTAGTTTTCAGCAATTGCTAGAACATGATGTCAGTGCAACAGAACTTGCTGAATTAGATCAATATATCTTAGATCCAGATCAAGTCACGCAACTGATTTTCACCTCAGGCACTACGGGTGAACCCAAAGGCGTGATGCATAGCTCAAATACTTTATTTGCCAATATTGTTGAATATGCCAATACTTTGCATTTAGACCAAAACGATGTGGTGCTCATGGCATCACCGATGGCACATCAAACTGGTTTCATGTACGGCTTAATGATGCCAATTTGGTTACAAGCCAAAGCAGTGCTGCAAGATATTTGGGAGGTGAATCAAGCGATTGCAGTCATTCAAAATGAACAAGTCAGTTTTACCATGGCATCCACGCCATTTTTAAATGATCTTTCCAGCCAAGTGGCACAATTAAATACCCAAATTCCATCTTTAAAAACTTTCCTGTGTGCTGGTGCACCAATTCCAGGGCCCTTAGTTGAACAAGCACGGCAAAACTTAAATATCAAAGTGATTTCTGCTTGGGGCATGACCGAATGTGGCGCCGTGACCATGACCTTAATTGAAGATCCAGATGAGCGCTCTTGTCATACCGATGGTAAGGCACTCAAGGGAGTAGAAATTAAAATTGTCGATAAACATGGCCAAGAAAAACCCGTGAATAGCGCAGGGCGTTTATGGGTGCGTAGCTGTTCTAACTTTGCTGGTTATTTAAAACGTCCGCATTTAAATGACACCAATAGCGAGGATTGGTTTGATACGGGTGATATTGCCTATCAAGATGAATATGGTTATATCCGCATTTGTGGGCGTAAAAAAGATGTGATTATCCGTGGTGGTGAAAATATTCCAGTGGCGGAGATAGAATCTTTATTGTATCAGCACCCTAAAATTGCCACCGTTGCATTAGTAGCCTATCCTGATGAACGCTTAGGTGAACGTGCTTGTGCCATTGTGAAACTTAAAGATCCTCAGCACGCTTTAGACTTGAGTGAAATTTTAACGTTCTTACAACAGCATAATTTAGCCAAACAATATTTACCAGAACGCCTAGAAGTCTGGGACAATATTCCGATGACCCCATCAGGTAAAATCCAAAAATTTAAGTTACGTGAAATGTTAGTCTCTTAACTTATAGTTGCGAAAAGCCAAAAAGAGAGCAGCAAACAGCTCTCTTTTTGCTATGTATAGATATAATGAGCGCTTTATTATTGTAAAAACCATTATCGAGAAAACCGAACAATAGATTGCTATATTTTATGACGATACAGGATATATCTCCGTGATTTTTTGCAATTCTCCGAACATATTTTTAATTTTGATCGGTTTTGTTAATTTTGAAATCGGCGATTTTACACATTTTTGCTTAAATTAACCGCAGTTTAATCGCTAAAATAGATAAATAACTTATAGGAAAATAAGCGTACGCTTGGTGTGTCAGACAAGATAAATTTAAAAAAATTGGCGTATGATAAACCCTATAATTGAATAAATGTGAAGGATAGACACATGACCGATGCCGCTTTTCCAACCCCAAATAATTTGGGTATTGCAGTTTACGAAAATAACGCTGAAGCCATTGGTAATACGCCACTAGTACGTATTAACCGTGCGATTACTGGTGGTGCGACTGTATTAGCCAAAATAGAAGCACGTAATCCAGCATTTTCAGTAAAATGTCGTGTCGGTGCTGCCTTAATTAAAGATGCAGAGCAACGTGGTGTATTAAAGCCGGGCATGCATATTGTCGAGCCAACCAGTGGTAATACTGGTATTGCCTTGGCATTTGTGGCTGCTGCCAAGGGCTATCCAATTACCTTAACCATGCCTGCAAGTATGAGTATTGAACGTCGTAAGGTACTTAAAGCACTGGGCGCGAATTTGGTGTTAACCGAACCTGCTAAAGGCATGAAAGGCGCCGTGGATGAAGCAGTGCACTTAACTCAAGAACAACCAGAACTGTATTACCTGCCACAACAATTTGAAAACCCAGCCAATCCTAAAATTCATGAAACCACCACTGGCCCTGAAATTTGGCAAGCAACAGGCGGTAAAGTTGATATCTTAGTGTCTGGTGTAGGGACAGGCGGTACCATTAGCGGTATTTCACGTTATTTTGAGCAAGTACAAAACCAAGCGCTTTATTCTGTTGCAGTCGAACCTGCCGAATCTGCCATTATTGCTCAGGCCAAACGTGGTGAAGACTTAACCCCAGGGCCACATAAGATCCAAGGTATTGGCGCCAACTTTATTCCTAAAAACTTAGATCTAGATTTAGTCGATGAAGTGATTGCCATTCCAAGCCAAGAGGCAATTGACTGGGCCCGTAAAACTGCCACCCAAGAAGGCATTTTAGTGGGTATTTCAAGTGGTGCAGCGATGGCAGCCGCAGCACAATTGGCCGCACGTCCTGAAAATGTAGGTAAAAACATTGTGGTGATTTTACCTGATGCAGGTGAGCGCTACTTATCTTCTGTATTATTTGAAGATATTTCTGCAGAATAAACCTGTTTTAGCTTCATCAAAAGGTGCTCTATGTGGAGCGCCTTTTTTAATTGTATAGATTTTATACCTGATAAATTTAGGTAACATCCTTAAATTTTGTTACTATGAAGCACTTTTCATAGCTTTACCTGTTTGCATATGACTTCATCTTACCAACAACAACTTGATGCTAAAGTTGCCCGTATCACGGCGCAATTTGCTGAATTTAATCCGCCTGCTTTAGATGTGTTCGCATCACCAGAACACCATTATCGTATGCGTGCTGAATTTCGCGTTTGGCATACTGAAGATGATATGTTCTATGCTATGTTTGAGCGCAATGAAGATGGGCAAAAGCAAGTCATTCGTATTGATCAATTTGAAATTGCAGATCAAAACATTAACCGTTTAATGCCTGAACTTTTAACTGCACTTAAGGCAGATCCGATTCTGTCACAACGCTTATTTGAAGTGCATTTCTTGGCGACTTTAAGCGGGGAAGTGTTAGTTTCTCTAATTTATCATCGTAAATTAGAACAAGATTGGTTACCTGTTGCAAAACAAGTCGCTGAACAACTCAATGTGAAATTAATTGGTCGTTGTCGTGGGCAGAAGTTTGTCTTAACTGAAGAATTTGTGGTCGAAAAGCTTTCTGTGTTTGAACGTGAATATCTGTATAAACAAATTGAAAGTAGTTTTACCCAACCAAACGCGCAAGTCTGTCAAAAAATGCTGCAATGGGCTTGTGAGGCTGCAGATTATTCAGAAAAAGACTTATTAGAACTGTATTGTGGTAATGGTAACTTCACCTTACCACTATCTACACGTTTTCGCCGTGTTTTGGCTACAGAACTGGCCAAATCATCAGTCTATGCTGCACAGTGGAATATTGAACAAAACCAAATTGACAATATTCAGGTGGCACGTCTCTCGGCTGAAGAATTTACTCAAGCTTATAATGGCGAACGTGAATTCCGTCGTTTGCAAGAAGCTCATATTGATATTGCAAGCTATGACTTTGATACAGTGTTTGTCGACCCACCACGTGCAGGGATTGATGATGAAACCTTAAAGTTGTTACAGCGTTTTAAACGTATCATTTATATTTCATGTAATCCTGATACGCTACATGACAACTTAAAGACTTTGGCCAATACACATCAAGTGACTAAATTTGCTTTATTTGACCAATTTCCATATACCCATCATGTTGAATCTGGTGTATTGCTTGAAATGAAATAAATAGAGGTTCTACTCAAACAACAGTTGCCAAAGCGAAGGGGAGTTCAATTGGGCTCCCTTTATTGTTTATAAAAAATAATAGCTTATAAAAAAGCAAGCCCATTAAATCGCATAATATCGTTTAAAAGCAGTAGTATCATCGAAAAAATGCGTCAATCAATCGCTGCTTTTGTCGCTCATGACCACTTGTTTTATTTTTTATATTGGCTATATTTCGAACTATGTTAGATTATCAATGAAGGCTCTATGAGTTTTTGGCAAAAACTGTTCTCTGATCAACAGGTCAACGCACATAAAAACCAAACCGCTTGTGTTGAAAATGACTGTTCATGTAAATCGAATGAACAACTCATTACAGCATTAAAACAAGCGACGGATGAAGATGTCATTCTTGGTATCAAGAAAGTTTTAGCGGCTCGTGGTTATAGCCGTAAAGAGTTAAATGATTTTCAGCATTTACCTTTGCAATAAACTGCAAGATAGATGCGAAAAAAAGGATTGCTGAAAAGCAATCCTTTTTTTTGTTTAAGAATGCATATAACCCATACACACTATAACAATAAATAACATTGTTAAGAAATTATTAATAATGTAAGACTGTGTAAGAAAAACCATCTAAAACGTGTCGTTTTTAGCACATTTTATTATTTATGTTGAGCGCTCACATCTTGTTATTTAGAATTGTTTATAATTTCTAAAACCATTTAACATAGATACCGAGGATATTATGGAATTAAAGAAATTTTTGTTAAGTTTTAATAATCTAAACACTTATCTTTTTATGGCAATTATGCTCTTGATGAGTTTGATTATCTATTTTTACGTTATTAATCCGTTGTAAATAGAAAGAACCATAGCAACTTGATCTGATTAGTTTTTCTTCAATTTAATAATAAAAAATAGACCTAGCGAGTGATCAAAATAAATAGATTATAAAATTCACTGGTTTTGGGTGTAACATTGTGGCTTATTTTTGTCGTTTTGCGGCTATTATGCGCATCCAAAATCGTCTCGCTGGATTTTACTTCTTTTATTACGCTATTGTTGGCACCTTTATGCCGTATTGGAACCTTTATCTTGAAGATCAAGGTTTTAATTATTCCGAAATTGGCGTATTAGCATCTGTAGCCATTATCACTCGTTTTTTTGCTCCCTTTATTTGGGGTTGGATTGCCGATAAATCAGGCAAGCGTATGCTTTTGGTGAGGGTAGCCACTTGGGTTGAAGCTTTTGTTTGGTTACTGATTTTTATTATTCCCAATAGCTTTCAATCTATTGCCTTATTGATGCTGATTTTTAGCTTTTTTCAAAATGCTATTTTGGCACAATTTGAAGGAGTGACTGCATTTTGGTTAGGTAAACAGCGTGCAGCACTCTATGGTCGAGTTCGACAGTGGGGATCGATAGGGTTTATTATCGCCGTGTTTGGTATTGGTGCTCTCTTAGATATCATTCATATTAGTCAATTGCCCATTGTTTTATTATGTATTGCTGTACTGGCTTTCTTATGGTCTTTTAGTATTGCTGAACCTCATGAGGCACCCTCGGCACAGCAAAAAATGCAATCTATTCTGCCAGTTTTAAAACAACCGGCTGTACGTGCATTTTTTATCATTGAGTTAATTCTATTATTTTCGCATGCGCCTTTTTATAGCTTTTATAGCAATTATTTAAAAAGTCATGGCTTAAGTACCAGTTTAATTGGTGGCCTGTGGTCCATTGGTGTAATAGCAGAAATTGTCATGTTTGCTTGTGCACCGTTTTTCTTTCAGCGTTGGGGCTTTCGTACTTTAGTTAGCCTTTGTTTATGTACAACTGCATTACGCTGGGGATTAGTGGGCATATTCTATGATTCATTATGGATACAAGCTATTGCACAATCTATTCATGCCTTTAGTTTTGGTTTATTTCACTTAATTGCCATGCGTATTATTTTTGACTATTTTACACCACAGCAGCAAGGACGAGCCCAAGCTTTTTATAGTACCATCTGGGGGATTGGGGTGGCCTTAGGCAGTATTTTGGCGGGTCAATATTGGCAGAGTTTAGGCGGTGAAATAATTTTTATACTGGCAGGTGTAGTGACTTTATTAGGATTACTATTTGTGCGTCCACTTCCTATTCAACGCGACATGAGCTCATAAAGCGACAATAAAAAAGCAACATAACTTAGATTCTAAAACTATAGAGTATTAAATCGTGAAGCAGTATGATAGATAAAAGTTAAAGCACTCCATTTAACTTCACTTTCTAATACGCTATAAAGATTTTTATGAAAAAAAAGGTACTGATTGCACTTTTAGCTGCTACAGCAACAATCCCAGTTCATGCTGTACCTGTAGTGGCTGATAATATGCAAAATAATATTAAGATTAGCACACGGCCAGCTTTGGTGGGATTGTGGGGAATGCCTATTCCTGAAAATAAAAAATGTACCGAATATTACAATTTTAAGAGTAATCATGATGTATTTATTCGAAGTGGGGCAGAGTGGTCTTACGGAAATTATGACTATCAACCTAGGATTGACCTAAACAACAGTTCTGCCTTACTCAATTTACATATTCGCCATGATAACAACGAAATTGATTGCTCTGGTATTCAAGAAGACCAAAGCGGTGAAATGACTCGAGTTGCAATTACTTGGCATACACCATCACATATTTCTTTTTGTTTAGAAGATCATCCCAATCAATGTTTTGCCAGCCTAAGACGTATCTATCCGTAAAAAAAAAGCCACTCTGTTGAGTGGCTTTTTGATTTTAAAGCTTACACGACTTTTTCAGCATGAATTTCTAACTGCTTAAGCAAATGCTTTTCTAGATAGTGAATATCCATTGCTTGCTTACAGAAATTTGCATCTTCTAAAATCAATTCACGATGCAGTGGGATATTGGTTTTAATACCACTTAAAATCGTTTCATCAAGCGCTTGTTTCATGCGAGCGATCGCAGTTTCACGATCTTTACCATGTGCAATAATTTTAGCAATCATCGAATCATAGTAAGGTGGGATGCTGTAACCTGTATAGATATGAGAATCTAAACGGATACCTGCACCACCTGGCGCGTAAAATTGTTCAATTTTACCTGGAGATGGAATAAAGGTGGTTGGATCTTCTGCATTAATACGGCATTCAATCGCATGACCTTTACAGACCACATCTTCTTGTTGGATATCTAATCCCAAACCTGCAGCAATACGTAACTGTTGTTCAATAATGTCAATACCAGTAACTTGCTCAGTGACAGGATGTTCTACTTGAACACGTGTATTCATTTCAATAAAGAAGAATTCACCATCTTCAAATAAGAATTCAAACGTACCAGCACCACGATATTGCATGAGCTTACATGCATTCACACAAGCTTCCAGAATATGCGCACGTGCATCTTCAGGCAAGTTTGGTGCTGGTGCCTCTTCAAGTACTTTTTGATGACGACGTTGCAATGAGCAGTCACGATCAAATAAATGAATCGCATGACCATTGCCGTCGGCGAGTACTTGTACTTCAACGTGACGTGGCTTTTGTAAGAAACGTTCCATATAGACCGTATCATCACCAAACCACATTTCGGCATCACGCTGTGCTGCTTGTACAGATTCAAGCAGGGTGTCGACACGTTCTACAATACGCATACCACGACCACCACCACCAGAAGCTGCTTTCACAATCAGTGGGAAACCGATTTTTTTAGCTTCTTCTAAGGCATTTTGTGTAGTCACTGCATGAGCAGAACCAGGCACAGTCGGTACACCAGCTTTACGCATGGCTGTGATCGCAGAAACTTTATTACCCATTAAACGGATATGTTCTGGACGTGGGCCAATGAAAATAAAACCAGAGGTTTCTACAATTTCAGCAAACTCAGCATTTTCTGATAAAAAACCGTAACCTGGGTGAATGGCATCTGCACCTGTGATTTCTGCTGCAGTAATAATTGCGGGGATGTTTAAATAGCTTTCACTACTTGCACCCGGGCCAATACATACAGCTTCATCACAAAAGCGTAGGTGCATTAGGTCTTTATCAGCATCAGAATAGATACCAACAGTTTTAATCCCTAATGTTTTGCATGCGCGGGTGATGCGCAAGGCAATCTCACCACGGTTTGCAATTAATACTTTCTGCAACATTATCGTTCCTCGTGATGATGACTTAAGCGCGATAACGGAAAAGTGGTTGACCAAATTGAATCACTTCGCCATTTTTTACTAAAATTTCTTCAATAACACCGCTTTGCGTTGCTTCAATTGGGTTCATGATTTTCATGGCTTCGATAATACCTAATGTTTCGCCAGCAGTTACCGTTTGGCCAACTTTAACAAAAGGTGCTTCGCCAGGGCTTGACGCTGCGTAAAATACACCAACCATTGGCGAAGTTTCGACTGCGCCGCGTGGTGCAGATTTAGGCGCAGCAGGAGCGGCAGCACCAGGTGCTGGCATAGCTGCAACAGGTGCTGCAACCACAGGTACACGACGTGTTAAAGCGATCGATTGATCACCTTCTTTCACTTCAATTGCCTGTAGGTCAGATTCAATCATCAAGTCGATGAGTTTTTTAATTTTACGAATATCCATGGTTCAAGTCCTGAGTCTTAATGAGATGGTTGAATTTTTGCAATCGCATAATCTACGGCTGCTGTATAACCTTTGGCACCAAGTCCACAGATCACACCCACAGCTTTATCGGATAAATACGAATGATGTCTAAATGCTTCACGTGCATGTACATTGGATAAATGCACTTCAATAAAAGGAATATCTACCCCTAAAAGAGCATCTCGCACCGCTACTGAGGTATGCGTCAAAGCAGCAGGGTTAATCACAATAAATTTCACCCCTTGCTGTTTGGCTTCATGAATTCGATCAACAATGGCACCTTCCCAGTTGCTTTGAAAAGTTGCTAATTCAAGTTGAGAATATTGAGCTTGTTGAATAAGTTGCTGGTTAATATCTTCTAATGTTAAGTAACCATAAACCTCTGGTTCACGCTGTCCAAGCAGATTTAGATTCGGTCCGTGAATCACCAAAATGGCTAAACTCATTCAAATTACTCCAATGTTAAATTTGCAATGATAATTTGCAAGATAGATGCAAAGTTTGCGCTATTATTGCATAATTTTCTACATCTGATCTTTTAAGTGGTTATAATTTACTAAAAGATCAAGCTGTTATATGAGTGCTATATTGTAAATTTTGTAAGTAATTCACAATGTTAAAAAATGCCATTTTTAAATTTTTTTTTGCAAGATTGCTACAAATTTTTATTTTTTAAATAAAACCAAGAGCAATAAATTTTGAGATCTATAGACATAAAGTGACATAAATATAGTGAGTATTAGTATTAAAGATGCCGAGTTGTTGCAGCATTAAAACATGAGTATTTATAAAACTTTTTGTGTGGTATGCCTATGGCAACATCGTTCATTTTTATAAAATTAAAGCAAAAACAGTTAATTAATTTAATTTTATTTGGGTTGCGTTCTGTTTATTAAGATATAGATTGAGGAAGTCTAGTCTATGCAATATTCAGAAAACCCTACACCAACAAGCGATTGATTGACCAATATGATCATACAGATCAAAAAAAAAATTCAGGCGAAATCTGCCAAAATGCCTAATATTCCAGCAAATTTAATGCAAAATAATTTATGCAACAAAAGCTTATACTAGATTCTTAATAACACCAAGATGTCTTAAAAATACAGTGAAGATCCTTGCTTAATCCAATCAATCAACCCAATATAAGTATATCTATTTATGATTTTCCTGAATTATGCAACTTCATTATCAGTACCAAGCCCATCCTAATACTCAAGCAAAAACTTTAGTCTTTATTCATGGTTTATTCGGTAGCTTAAGCAATTTGGGGATGTTAGCTCGTGCATTACAGCAAGACTATGCCACGCTACAAATTGATCTACGTAATCATGGCTTATCTGCACATTCCGACGCACACAGTTACGATTTGTTGGCACAAGATGTAGTAGATACACTAGATGGATTAAATATTGATCAATTTAGTGTAATTGGTCATTCTATGGGAGGTAAAACAGCTATGCGTTTAGCAGAGCTGGTGAATGATCGATTAGATAAACTTGTTATTTTAGATATAACACCAATAGCCTCAAACGATTATCATCATAATAAAATTTTTCAGGCACTCATTGCAGTACAAGATGCACAAGCAACCACACGCCAACACGCCACTGAAATTATGCAGCAGTATATTAATGAAATGATGGTCATTCAATTTTTACTTAAATCATTTAACAAAGGACAATGGTTATTTAATGTGACAGGGTTGGAGCAAAATTATTCTGAAATTCTAACCTGGAAAAATCAAAAACCTTGGAATAAACCATGTCTATTTTTACGTGGCCAAAACTCTGACTATTTGGCTAAACCTGAACACTTTGAGGCAATACAGCATCAATTTCCCCAAGCTGATATTCAACTCATTAAAAATGCTGGGCATTGGCTACATGGAGAAAAGCCTCAAGAGGTTTTAGATGCAATTAAAAAATATTTAGCAGATTAAAAAAACAGTCATGCTTTGCATAAGCTAATTTATTTGAAGCATGACGAATAAAAAATTAATTATTAAAGTTAGCGAATGATAAATACCGCGGCTGTTTTTTCATTTAGCCATCTATATGCTGCAGTCAACCACATTTATTGATATGGATAATATATCATGATCCAATTTCGTATAATGAATATTATGTTAAATAATATATAAATCCATAACCCCCATTCAAGCTTATAGTCATCTCACAACCCTATGGTTTTAGAGAGATGAAAAATTGATTCAAGCTTTCTATTGATAAACTTACAAATCATCAAGCACATATTCTAATAAATCTCGCTCGCTACTCAGGATGCCCAAAGCCTCCTCTTACTATCATTCTGCTTGGTTTCTAAATACTACAAGCTTTAGTTTGATAGAGCGGTTTGAAACTAGATGTGTAACATATAGGAATTTAAACAATCCTATACCGCGCACATAGTTTTTTTTACTTAGATGGGTCAATATGCTCAATATAAGTAATTGACAAAAATAACCACCGATCAATATGATGCGTTATATACGCATCATATAATACAATAAACCATTGTTTTTAATTAATTAATTTTTGTTATAAAAATAATTTTAACCATTATAGCAACCAAAGCATACACCATTAAATGATTACTTATTTTGTTCAATTCATCACAAATGGAGTTAAAAATTCAGTACTGACTAGACAATCTAAGAAATGCATCATTTTTCGCATAAAAGCTAATGAATATAGGTTGTTTTTGAAAGACAATAAGTGATAGTTTTTTGCAATGGAATGATCAATATTATGCGCTATTTCTCTTGTAGTGAATGCCAACAGCAGATTTTTTTTGCTAAAACACATTGCGATCATTGCGGCTGCAGAATTGGTTATTCCGCAAAATATCAAGAATTGCTCTGCTTTGATGAAAAACAAGCCAATATTTGGCAGGTTAAGCAGAAACATAAAAACATTACAAATGTTGAATTCAAACCTTGTTACAACTACACCCATCATCAAATTTGTAATTGGGTACTCAGTATTAATGATGAGGAAATTTATTGTGAGTCATGTCAACTTACTTATATCATTCCCCCACTTGACCAACCTGAAAATATTGAATACTGGCGCCATCTAGAACATGCCAAGCATCGCTTCTTATATTTAACTCAGCGCTTAAATATAATGCCACGTCCAAAACGAAATGATGATGATCAACTTGGACTACGTTTTAATTTTTTAGTGCCAATGCATGGCCAACCCGTAATGACTGGTCATGGCAAAGGTATCATTACTTTAAATGCACAAGAAGCAAATGTGATTTATCGTGAAACCACACGAGTTAATATGGGAGAAAACTATCGAACACTATTAGGTCATTTTAGACACGAAAGTGGTCACTACTATTTTTATTTAATTGAGAATTTAAGACCAGATTTATTAGCAGAGTTCAGACATTATTTTGGCGATGAGCGTCAAGATTATGCTATAGCACTGCAAAAACATTATGAATATGGGCCTGAGCCAAACTGGCAAAAACACTATATTAGCTCTTATGCTACAGCCCACCCTTGGGAAGATTGGGCTGAAACTTGGGCGCATTATTTACATATGATGGAAACCTTAGAAACTGCTTTTCATGCAGGCTTAGCTGTTAATGCCAAACAAGGTAGCTTAACCAATCTCACCATGGATGAGTGCCCTATTGGTGCTGAAAATTTTGAGAAAATTTTAGAAAGTTGGATTACATTAACTTTTAATTTAAATGCTCTAAATCGTAGTATGGGTTTAGAAGATGCCTATCCTTTCAAATTATCTGATGTTATTAAAGATAAACTACGTTTTATTCATAGACATTTGTTGGATTTGGCTTTTTAATTTAAATTATACTTAGGCTATTATTATATAACCGCAATGAAGAATAAGACATTATTAAAACAATTTCATGCAAATTCTGAGGGTATTTATTGCTTTTTATAGGCGAAAAAAAATCCCCCGATCAACGATCGAGGGATTTTTAGAATAATGAGCTGGCGATGACTTACTCTCACATGGGTAACCCCACACTACCATCAGCGCTAAGAGGTTTCACTTCTGAGTTCGGGAAGGGATCAGGTGGTTCACTCTTGCTATTGTCGCCAGCACAACTTGGATGCTTACTCATCAGGTCTTACAAATGCCTAACTTTCGTCAAATGAGTTATTAACAGGATATATCTGAGTCGTCTATTTTGTTCGTTAGCGTTAACTAAATCAAGTTGTTTGTAGTGATTTT